>CAZZWJ010000062.1:0-11329 GCA_964657875.1 uncultured Solirubrobacteraceae bacterium | reverse complement strand
GGCGCCGGCGCCGCCGGCGTGACCACCGGCTCCGCCCGAGCCCGAGTGACCGCCGGATCCGCCAGATCCGCCCGAGCCACGCCCACCGCGCATGAACGACCACAGACGCCGCAGCAGCGGCAGCGGCAGCAGGGCGGCCACCCGCGTCGCGAGCGAGCGGCGCTCGAGCAGGGCGCGGTCGATGCCGGACATCATGGCCACCTGGCGGCAGGGCTGGCAGTGGGAGAGATGACGCGAGACGCGACGGCGCTCCTTGATGCCCAGACCGCGCACGGTTGTGAGGCGACCCTCGTCGACCGCGGTCTGGATCTGAGCGCAGCGCCGGCCACTGGCCAGCTCGTCGTACTCCTCGCCGAGCTTGCGGCGCGCCCGGAACAGGCCGCTCTCGACCATCTGGCGGGTCATGCCCAGCCGCTCGCCGATCTCGTCGTAGCTGAGACCCTCGAACTCCCGCATCACGATGAGCCGGTGATGGGTCTCGTTCAGACCGCCGAAGGCGCCGCGCAGGTCCTCGAGCTTCTGCTTGGAGGCGACCGCCTCGTCGGGGCTGGGCACCGCCGAGAGAAACCGTCCACCCGTCCCCGCCCCGGAGCCGAGCTCCTCATCGGACTCGACGAGGACCTCGCGCGTCCGGCTGCCGCGCCGGAACTCGTCGATGCAGGCGTTCTTCGCGATCGTGTAGAGCCACGGCTTGAATGCGACCTCGGCGTCGGAGGCGCGCAGCTGACGCAGCGCCGACATGAAGACCTCCTGACCGAGGTCCTCCGCGCGGCCGTGATCGCGCACGCGGCTGAGGATGAACCCGTGGATACGATCCCGATAGCCGGCGTAGAGCTGCTCGAAGGCATGGTCATCGCCGCGCCGCACGGCGCGTACGAGCGCCGCCTCATCCCGACGCGGCGGCAGCGAGTAGGACTCGTCGCTCAGCGCCATCTGGGCGATACCTCAGAGACGGCTCCCTTGCTCTGCGAAAGCAGCACCATCCGACGACTCTAGCGAGCCAATGACGACTTCTCACTATTCAAACGACCAGGAGATCGATCTCAGATCTGCCCAATTCGCGTGGTTTCTCATCGACCCTGCGGTTGTCGGCGTCCGCCCCAGGGTCGATACTTGAGTCCATCGCGTGAACATCCACATCAGATGGAGGGAGATCCGATGGCAAATCACCTGACCCCGACCGAGCTGGCCCACCTGTCCGGCCTGGAACGCCAGGACGTGATCAGCAGGTGCCTGGAGCTGGGCGTGCCGATCTTCAACGGCAAGATCGACAAGACCCTGTTCCTCACGAGCATCCGCGAGGCGACGGCCGCTCCGGCCGGCAGCTCCGGAGGCTGAGCGGCGCGGCCCCGCTCCGGCCGGCAGCTTCAGGAGGCTGACTGGCGCAGTACCGCGGCGGTCGTCTGCTCGAGGATCTTGCGCCACGCCCGCGTCCGCTGAGGCTCGGCCTCGAAGTGGCTGACGACGTCCCGGACGCGCGTGCCCGAGATCTCGATCCCATGTCGGGAGCAGATCTCCCTGAAGTGCTGGTAGTCGTGGGCGAGGTGCAGCGTGACCGACTCAAAGCCGTGGCGGGCGATGTCGACCCGGGAGGTGAAGTTCATGACGTTGGTGGTGAACATGAGCTCGTCGGAGGGCTCGGGCTCGATGAGGACGATGTCGACCCCCGGATAGCGGTCCTCCCACTGCCGGGCGAGCTCGTGCAGGCGCTGGTGGGCGAGCAGCTTGAACGCCTGATAGCCGATCTGCGGGAACCCCATGTCCGAGACCCGGCGACGGTTGCGGCCGGGGAGCGTGGGACCGAGCTCGTTGATGTACGGCACGAGCGGGTTGACGACGACGATGAACTTCGCGCCCGCCTCGACGGCGACATCGAGGTTGGTCGTCGACACCAGTCCACCGTCGACGTACTCCCGGCCGTTGATCTCGACCGGCTTGTAGACCATCGGCAGCGCGCTGGAGGCGCTCACCGCCTTGGAGATCGGCACGTCATCGAAGCCCTCGGCGCCGAACACCACGCGTTCACAGGAGTCGAGGTCGGTCGCGACCAGGTAGAGCTCCGTCGACAGTTCCCGGAAGTCGTCGCTGCGCCCGGCATCAGAGAGAATCGAGCGTACGTAGCTCTCCAGTCCACTGCCCGAGTACAGGCCCGTGGGCAGCGCCTCGGCGAGACCGAGCACCACGTCCATGGCCGAGACCTGGCCGAGATCACGTAGGAGCTCCCGCATGAGGCCGGCCAGGCGCCACGGGAACTTGACGCCGCGGGCGACGAACTCCCGGTAGTTGGGGACGAGCAGCGAGGTGGCGCGGACGTCGGGGAATCGGCTCGGCGCGTCACGGACGATCGCCCGCATCATCTCCTCCGGCGTGACCCCGTTGGCGATCGCGGCCGCCACGAACGACCCGGCGCTCGTCCCCACGTAGACGTCGAACTCGTTGACGGTGCGACCGACCGACAGCAGATCCAGCGCCCGCAGCGCGCCGATCTCATACACGCCGCCGGTGAGACCGCCGCCGCCGAGCACGAGCGCGGTCTTCGAGGGCCGGCGCCGCCGACGGGTCCCGGCGGCCGCGGTTCCCGTCCCCGAGGCCGCCCGGCCGGCGCTGCGACGCTCGCCGGACTCCTTCAGGCTCACGACTTTTCCGGACATCGGGATTATTTTACGGGGATGGCGCTTGAGGCGCGTCGTCATCGGCGACGACCCGGTCGGGCGCATAGTCACCGGCGAGCAGCGCCCGCAGGCCCGATTCGTCGATCACCGCCACGCCGAGCTTCTCGGCGCGGCTGAGCTTGGTGCCGGCGCTGTCGCCGGCCACCAGGTAGTCGGTCTTCCTGGACACCGATCCGGTGACGCGGCCGCCGGCGGCGAGGATCTGGGCGGTCGCCTCCTCGCGGGTGAGCTGCGGCAGCGTTCCGGTGAGCACGAGCGTGCACCCCGCGAGGGGGCCCTCCCCCGGCGCCGGCCCGTCCTCGGAGAGGGTGAGCCCCTCCCCGCGCAGGTCCTCCAGCAGGGCCCGCATCTGGGGGTCGGCGAGCTGGGCGTGGATCACGGCGGCCTTCTTGGACGCCACGCCGCGGGTCTCCTCGATCGCCTCCGCGTCGGCGCCCAGCAGCGCATCGAGCGTCCGGAAGCGCATCGCGAGGCTGCGACCGGTGACGTCGCCGACCTCCTCGATGCCGGCCGCGAACAGCACCCGGCCGAAGGGCGTCCGGCGGGAGGCGTCGATCGCGGCCATGAGCTTGCCCGCCGACACCTCGCCGAACCCGGGCTGCTCGGTGATCTGCTCGGCGGTGAGCCGGTAGAAGTCGGCGGCGGTCCGCACCCACCCCAGCTTCATGAACAGGTCGACCTGCTTCTCCCCCAGCCCGTCGATGTCCATCGCGTAGGCGAAGTGCTTGAGCAGCTGCCAGCGCCGGCCCGGGCAGTCGCGGTTGGGGCAGCGGGTGAACACGGAGTCCTCGGGCTTGACCGTCGGGGTGTCGCACACCGGACATCGCCGCGGTGGGAGCGAGGGGGGCGGGCGGTCGGCCCGCTCGGCGACGTGGGGGGCGGGCGAGAGAACCTGCGGGATCACGTCGCCGGCGCGCAGCACGATCACCTCCTCCCCGGCGCGGATGTCCTTGCGCGCGAGATCCTCCTCGTTGTGCAGCGTCGCCAGCTTGATCGTCACCCCGCCGACGGCGACCGGCTCGAGCATCGCGTAGGGGTGCAGGTCACCGAACTTGCCGGGGTTCCAGCCGATCTTCCGCAGCGTCGTCTTCGCGGTCGTCGGCGGGAACTTCCAGGCCACCGCCCAGCGTGGGTCACGCCCGACGACCCCGAGGCGCCGCTGCAGCGCGTACTCGCTCACCTTCACCACGACGCCGTCGATCTCGAAGTCCAGCGAGCCGCGACGGGCCTCCCAGTCCTTGCAGCGAGCGACGACCTCGGCTTCGTCGGTGAGCCGGGCGACGTCGGGGTGGACGGGGAAGCGGTGGGCGCGCAGCCACTCGAGCGCCTCCCAGTGGCTGTCGAAGGAGATCCCGTCGGTGGTCCCCACCTGGTAGGCCCAGAACGACAGCGGCCGCTCGGCGGCGAGCCGGGGGTCGAGCTGGCGGATCGTGCCCGCGGCCGAGTTGCGCGGGTTCATGAACGTCGACAGCCCCGCCTCGGCGCGGCGCTCGTTGAGCGCGGTGAAGTCCGGCAGCGACATGTACACCTCGCCGCGGACCTCCACCAGCGCGGGAGGATCGTCCATCTCCAGTCGCAGCGGGACCGAGCCGATCGTGCGGATGTTGTGGGTGACGTCCTCGCCGACCTCGCCGTTGCCGCGCGTCGCGCCGCGCTCCAGCACCCCGTCGCGGTACAGCAGCGACATCGCCAGCCCATCGATCTTGGGCTCGGCGACGAACTCGAAGTCCGGGTCCTCGATCGCCTCCCGCGCGAGGTGGTTGCGCATCCGCTGAATCCAGGCCGTCAGCTCGTCGGCGGAACGCACGTTGGCCAGCGACAGCATCGCGACCGGATGGTGGACCTTGACCAGATCGGAGACCGGTTCCCCGCCGGTGCGCTGGGTCGGCGAGTCATCGGTCAGCAGCTCGGGATGGGCCGCCTCCAGGCCGCGCAGCTCGTCGAGGAGCGCGTCGTAGGCGTCATCGCCGATCTCGGGATCGTCGAGGACGTAGTAGCGATGGCCGTGGTACTCGAGCGTCGCGCGCAGCTCCGCGACCCGGGTCGCCGGGTCGGCGGACCGGTCGCCGGGCGGATCGTCGCAGGAGTCATCGGGCGGGTCGGGCAGGCCCCCGTCGTCCGCGGGCCGCCGGGGCGCCGGGCTCACGACTCGGCGACCTCCCGCGCCGCCGATCGGAGCAACGCCGACAGATCGGAGCGGGCGAGCGTGTCGATCCCGGCGAGATCGGTGAGCTCGAAGTGCATCGGCGTCACCGCGATCTGCCCGGCGAGGATCGCCGCGAGGTCGGTGATGAGCTCCCCGTCGCGGCTCTGCTCCTGCAGTCCGGTCACCTCGCCGTAGATCTCATAGCGGCGTCCGTCGCCATCCTCGTCGAGGACCCGGAGCGCGTCGCCGTAGACGCGCTTGCCCAGCCGCGCGACCGCCACCCCCTCCGGCTCGCCGGCGGGCACGTTGATGTTGAGCAGCGTCCCCGGCGCGAGGCCGATGTCGGCGATGCGTGTCACGACGCGGGCGGTGAACGTCGCCGCGGTCGTGAAGTCCCAGCTGCGACCCGCGCGATGGTCGAGATCCCGGGTCTGTGACTGCTGGGAGACCGCGACGGCGGGCAGCCCGAGCATGATCCCCTCAAGCGCCGCCGCGACGGTCCCCGAGTAGGTGACGTCGTCGCCGAGGTTGGCGCCGTGGTTGATTCCGGAGACGATGAGCTGAGCGGAGAAGTCCGGGATCAGGCCCAGCTGCGCGAGGCGCACGCAGTCGACCGGGGTGCCGTCGCTCGCGTAGCCGATCGTGCCGTCGCCGAAGTCGAACTCCCGGACGGTGAGCGGGCGGCGCGTCGTGATCGATCGCGCCATCGCCGAGCGGTTGCCGTCGGGAGCGATCACCTGCAGCTCGACCCCGTCGATCTCGAGCAGGGCCCGCCGCAGGGCGAGCAGGCCGTCGGCCTGGATTCCGTCGTCGTTGGTGAGCAGAACGCGCATTGCCCCTGATGCTATGCCCGCGACCGGACCGCACAACACCACGGCCCGAGAGGTGATCATCCACCCCTCGGGCCGCAGCCGCCCCCGACCCTCCATGGCTCTCACGGCAACTGAAAGGAATCCTACAGTCTGGTGAGGTTTCGTCAATCAAACATTCGTCCACTTCTCGCCCGGGCGCTCAAGCGACGGATGACCCGGCGAGCACCGGCTCCCCGCCGTAGCCGACGCCGATCAGCGTGAGGCCGTGCGCCGCCGCCGTCGGCCCCGCGGCGGGGCGCGGGCGACCGTCGAGCAGGGCGACGAAATCCTCGACCGTGCGGCGCCGGTAGGCGACCTGGAGCATCGTCCCCACGAGCACCCGGACCATGCTGCGCATGAACGCGTCGGCCTCGATGTGAAACTCGACCCGCTCGGGATGGCTGCGGTCGCGCGCCCAGCCCGCGGTGTAGACCTCCCGGCGAAACCGCACGTGGACCGTCTCGGTGGGCGTGAAGGCGGTGAAGTCGTGGTTGCCCCGGACGGCCGCGGCACACGCGTCGAGCGCCTCCAGATCAAGCGCGTAGGGCCAGTGCAGCGCGTTGCGCCGGGTGAACGGGCTCCGCGCCGAGCGGACGTGCAGCCGGTAGCGGTAGGCACGGCTGGTCGCGTCACGGCGGGCGCAGAAGCCCGGCGGCGCCGCCTCGCAGGCGAGCACCGCGATGTCGTCGCCGATCAGCGCGTTGAGGCCCCGGACCGGTGCCGGCACCCCCGGGTAACTGGCCACCTGGGCGAGGGCATGGACGCCCGCGTCGGTCCGCCCGGCGACGGTGAGCCCGACGTCGTCACGGCCCAGCAGCACTCCGAGCGCCCGCTCCAGCTCGGCCTGCACCGTCCGCTGCCCCGGCTGCCGGGCCCACCCGGCGAACCGGGTCCCGTCGTACTCGATCAAGAGGCGGGCCACAGCGCCCGGCGCCGGCCCCGCCGTCATCGACCGTCTAGACGAGCTCGAGCAGAACCATCTCGGTCGAGTCCGAGCGACGCGGACCGAGCTTGAGGATGCGGGTGTAGCCGCCCGGGCGCTCGGTGTAGCGCGGCGCGATCTCCTCAAACAGCTTGTAGACGGCGAACTTGTCCTGCCCCAGCGCGGACAGTGCCTGACGACGAGCATGCAGATCGCCCCGCCTGGCCAGGGTGATGAGCTTCTCCACCTCGGGCTTGACCGCCTTGGCCTTGGCCTCGGTGGTCTGGATCCGCTCGTGCTCGATGACCTCCTTGGAGAGGTTCATGAGCAGGGACTTGCGGTGGGCCGACGAGCGGCTGAGTTGATATCGCTGACGCTGATGACGCATGGCTTCCTCGGTGAGAGTTGCGGTCGGCGAGTCTACTCGTCGCGGAGACCCAGCCCCCGCGCGTGCAGGGTCTCGATCACCTCGTCGATGGACTTCTTGCCGAAATTCGGGATCGCGTTGAGCTCGCCCTCGGTCTTGGAGACGAGATCGCCGACGGTCTGGATCCCCGCGCGCTTGAGGCAGTTGTAGGACCGCACCCCGAGCTCGAGCTCCTCGATCAGGATGTCGTCCATCGCGTTGGGCGGGCGCTGGGCGGAGCCGACCTGGGCGCCGCCGACGAGAGCCGGATCAAGCGCGCCGGGGGTGTTCACGTCACGCAGCTCGACGACGCGGTCGGCGTCGGTGAAGATCGCCAGCTGGGAGATGAGGATCTCGGCGGCCTCGCGCAGCGCGGCGTGCGGGTCGATCGACCCGTCGGTCTCGATGTCGAGCGTGAGCTTGTCGAAGTCGGTCTTCTGGCCGACGCGGGCCTGCTCGACGTTGTAGGCGACCCGGCGCACGGGGGAGAAGATCGAGTCGATCGGGATCACGCCGATCGGCTGGTCGGGGGACTTGTTCTCCTCCGACGGGCGGTAGCCGCGGCCGCGGCCGATCGTGAGGTAGACCTCGAGCTTGGTCTTCTTCTCCAGGGTGGCGATGTGCGCATCGGGGTTGAGGATCTCGACGCCGGAGGGCAGGTCGATGTCCTTGGCGGTGATGTCACCGGGGCCGGTGACGACGAGCGGGGCCTCGATCTCGGTCGCGTCGGAGTGCATCCGGCAGACGATCGCCTTGAGGTTGAGGACGATGTCGGTGACGTCCTCCTTGACCCCCTGGATCGTCGAGAACTCGTGGGCAACGCCCTCGATGCGGACGCTCGTGACGGCGGCACCGGCCAGCGAGGAGAGCAGCACGCGACGCAGCGAGTTGCCGAAGGTGTAGCCAAAGCCGCGGTCCAGCGGCTCGATCGTGAACGATCCGCGCGTTTCATCGGCCGACTCGGCCGAGATTCGGGGCACCTGGAAGTCAAGCATCACACGTCCTCACATCGTTCGCGTTTGAAGTTTCAGGGCCGCCCGGGGCGCAGGCGGCGTGTCGGGGCGTCAACGCAGGCGCCCGACGAGGGCAGCCCGCGCGACCAGAGAGCAAGTCGTTACTTGGAGTACAGCTCGACGATGAGCTGCTCTTCCACCGGGGCGGCGATCTCACGCCGCTCCGGCCTGCGGAGCACCTTCGCGGTGAGCGCGTCGTGATCGGCCTGCAGCCACGCCGGAACCTGTCCGGTGAGCTCGGTCGCGTCGCGGATCACCTGGATCGCCGTCGACCGGGGGTCGATCGCGATCACGTCGTTGTCGCGCAGCTGGTAGCTGGGGATGTCAACTCGGCGGCCGTTGATCGTCCAGTGGCCGTGCAGCACGAGCTGACGGGCCTGACGACGCGATGCCGCGAACCCGAGGCGGACGAGCACGTTGTCAAAGCGGCACTCGAGCATCCGCAGCAGGTTCTCGCCGGTGACGCCGGTCTGCCGCGACGCCTTGCCGTAGTAGATCCGGAACTGGCCCTCGAGCACCCCGTAGTAGCGCTTGGCCTTCTGCTTCTCACGCAGCTGGACGCGGTACTCGGACTGCTTCTGGCGGCCACGGCCGTGGTCTCCGGGCGGGTAGGACCGCCGCTCGACGCCACACTTGTCGGTGAGGCAGCGCTCGCCCTTGAGGAACAGCTTCTGGCCCTCACGGCGGCACTGCTTGCACTGGGGGGAGGTATCTCGAGCCATGACTACACGCGCCTGCGCTTCCGGGGTCGACAGCCGTTATGGGCCTGGGGGGTCACGTCCTTGACGCCGGTCACCTCGAGGCCCGCGGCCTGGAGGGAGCGGATCGCGGTCTCACGGCCGGAGCCGGGACCCTTCACGAACACCTCGACCTTCTGCAGGCCGTGCTCGATGCCCTTGCGCGCCGCCGCATCGGCGGTCACCTGCGCGGCGAACGGGGTCGACTTGCGCGAGCCCTTGAAGCCCGCACCGCCGGCCGACTCCCACGCGATGACGTTGCCCTCGCGGTCGGTGAGCGAGACGATCGTGTTGTTGAACGACGTCTTGATGTGCGCCTGGCCGATCGGGATGTTCTTGCGCACACGGCGACGGCCGCGCTGAGGTCTGCGGGGAGCGGGGCTCACTTCTTACCTGCCTTCTTCTTGCCCGCCACCTGCATCCGCTTGGGGCCCTTGCGGGTGCGTGCGTTGGTCTTTGTCTTCTGTCCGCGGACGGGCAGACCGCGGCGATGGCGCATCCCCCGGTAGCAGCCGATCTCCTGCAGACGCTTGATGTTCTGGGAGCGCTCGCGCCGGAGGTCACCCTCGACGGTGACGTCGGAGTCGATGAGGTCGCGCAGCCGGACGACCTCGTCCTCGGTGAGGTCCCGGACCTTGCGGTCGGGCTCGATGCCGAGCTTGGCCAGCAACTCGTTGGATGTCGAGCGACCGATGCCGTAGATGTACGTGAGGCCGATCTCGACCCGCTTGTTGAGGGGGATGTTGACCCCGGAGATTCGCGCCATGGTTCTCCTAGACGGCGGCTAGCCCTGCCGCTGCTTGTGACGGGGGTTTGAACAGATGACGAGCACCCGGCCATGGCGGCGGATGATCTTGCACTTCTCGCACATGGGCTTGACCGAGGGACGTACCTTCACGCTGAATTCACCTTTTCGGGTGGGACGACTGGATTGTGGTCCTCGCCGGGGCTCTGGCGACCGGGACGGTCGCCGCTACCTCGACGAGGGGCGCGCGCTCCACCTCACGGCGGCGCGACTGGCGCATCGCGGGATGGTAGCACCGCCGCAGGCGATCCCGGCCACCCCGAACTGCCGGCTAGGGGGCCATCTCGCCCTGCCGCGCGGGCGCGGAGCCCGCCGGAGACACGTCGGCTCGGTGGGACTCGAGGATCGAGGCTCCCTTGCGACGCTGTACGAGAAGGTAGTAGGTCCCGCCGATGATCGCGGAGGCGCCGACGAAGATGTAGGCGCCGAAGCGGTAGGCCCCGGTACCGTAGACCGCGGTCCGGGGCCACGCGATCTCAAACGCGACGAGCGTCCCGTAGACGACGGCGAGGACGTTCACCGGGAGCCCCCAGCGGCCCATGTTGAAGTACGGGCCGTGCTCGGGCCGGGGCCACTCGCCGCGCAGGCGACGCACGAGCATCGAACCGGTGACCGCGAGGTAGGGCAGGTAGAACATGATGATCGCCACCGAGGTGAGCGTGAGGAACGCGTGCTGGTTGGCGACGTTGACCGCGAGCAGGATGAGCGAGCACGCCCCGACGAACAGCGCGGGCACGATCGGCACGCGCCGGCGGCCCGACACGTGGGCGATCGCTGAGCCGAACGGCAGCCGCCCGTCCCGCGCCATCGAGAACAGCATGCGGATGCAGGCGGTGACCACGGCGAGCGTGCAGACGGTGATCGCCAGCCCCGAGTCGATGAGAAACACGTTGCCGGTCGTGTTGCCGAGCGCCTGCTTGATCACGTAGGGCAGTCCGAGCAGACCGATGTTCGCGTCGTGGATGTTGCGCACCGCCATCAGGGCGAACAGGATGAGCAGACCGCCGAGCGTCGCGGAGGCGGCGAGCGCGCGGATGAGCGCCGGCGGCGCGCTGCGGCGCGGATCGTTGGTCTCCTCGGCGAGCGTGCCCGCGGTATCGAAGCCGTACATCACGTACGCGCTCATGATCCCGGCGATCAGGAACGCGCCGAGGTAGCCCCACGAATGGCCGGCGCCCGTGTGCAGCGTGTTGCCGACGACGCCCGGCCCGCGGTGGAAGTGGAAGACGAGCAGGATCACGAGCACCGAGCAGCCGATGAGCTCGGCGATCACCCCGACGTTGTTGATGAACGCCATCACCCGCACGCCGAGCAGGTTGATGATCGTCGCGAAGATGACGAGGATCGCGCCCAGCAGCAGCGCGTTCTTGGCGCCGTCGGGCGTCGAGTAGGTGCCGGCCGAGGCCGCCGAGCCGATGATCTGGAACTTGGTGGTCACCTGGGGCAGCACGACCTGCCAGCCGACCGCGACGGCGGCGACGGTGACGATCGAGCCGATGATGAGGATCCAGCCCGTCATCCACGACAGGCCGTCGCTGCCGATCCGCTTGGACCACTGATACACCGAGCCGGCGAGCGGGAACTGGCCGGCCATCTCGGCGAAGCACAGTGCGACCGCCATCTGGCCGCCGAGCACGATCAGCCACGACCACCACACGGCGGGACCGCCGTTGGTGAAGCCGAAGCCGAACAGCTCGAAGACCCCGGTGAGGATCGAGATGTAGCTGAAGCCGGCCGCGAAGGAGGAGAACGAGCTCAGCGAGCGATCGAGCTCCTG
>CAZZWJ010000061.1:0-11452 GCA_964657875.1 uncultured Solirubrobacteraceae bacterium | reverse complement strand
GATTCTCCTCCACAACAGCCGGATGCCGCATTGGAACCGCTCGGACTTCTTCGCCATCGTCGCCGCGTTGCGTCTGGCCGAGCGCCGCGTCCGTGAGAATATCGCACGTTTCGGCATCGACACTTATATCTCCGCGATGTGGGAGATGCTCGAGCGCAATCGCCGGGCGATGTCCGCGATCATTCAGATGATCATCCCGGAAGGTTCTCACAAGGCGACGTTCGAAGACTGGATCGACGACGACGGCATGGGCGCCGGCGCCCCCGAGTGACTCCCCGGCCTCCAGCGTCGCCTGGACGAGATCCTCCTGGGAGGTGGCGGCGACGAGCCGGCTCGAGAGCCGGCTGAGCGAGTGCTCACGGGAGGCGGACCGCTCGCGCTGGCGGACGAGCCCGTACATCCGGCCGACGACGAGCCCGTAGAGCACGACCGAGGCGCCGATCATGAAGATGAGGTCGGGGTCGTGGAGGGTGCGGGCGTTGAAGTACTCGAGCACCGGAGCGAGCAGCGTCGCGCCGGCGAGCAGCGCCAGCCGGGTCGGTGTGAGGTGCGGCGCCCGTTCGACGCCGGCGTCGGAGAGGCCTCGCATCGACGGATGCAGCGCCGCCGCCCCCCACAGCACGTAGAAGGAGATCCAGCCGACGTCGAGTGAGAGCTGATGGTGATAGGCGTTGTCGCGGGTGAGGATCCCGTAGATGAAGTCGGTCGCCAGCAGCGTGACGATGCTCGCGATCATCAGGTAGAACGACGGGCGGCGTTTGCCGGTGTCGACGGCCAGGCGGATCCCGGCGGCGAGCAGGATGATGTCCCCCGACGGGTAGGCGATCGAGACGAGTTTGGGCAGCAGGGACAGACTGTGGTCGTGGATGAAGGGCGCGATCAGCACCGTGATCGACACGAGCGCGAAGCCGAGCGTCATGATCAGCGAATCGATCAGTCCCGGCCCGTCGGCCCGGCGGTTGCGGCTGCGCACGAGGATGAGCAGTCCGACCATGAGCACCGGGTAGACGCCGACGTACATCGCATCCCCCGCCGAGGGGAACGGCACCATCGTCCCGGTGAGCAGGCGATAGCTGTAGGTGTAGATGTCCCCGCCCCAGAAGAGCCCCAGGCCGGCCGCGAAGCACCACCACGCGGTGGCCTGACGCGGGCGGTGCAGGCGGATCCCGGCCACGACCGCGAGGACTCCGGAGAGCCCGAGCAGGTTGATGACCGGGCCCGACCCCTTCAGCGGGGCCACCGTCACGTACAGCGCGGTGAGCCCCGCGGCGAGCCCCAGGTAGATCCACCAGAGGTTCGCGACCAGAAACCGGCGCTCGGCGGTGCTCGAGGCCGATCGCATCCTCAGCTCCCGACCAGTTCTCCCGCCGCGACGAAGCGCTCGGCGAGCTCGCCGAGGACGTCGCACAGGTGGTCGACCTGGGCGTCGGTGTTGGCCGCGGTGAGCTGCAGCCGGAATCCGACCTCGCTGCGCGGGACCAGCGGGTAGACGGCCATCGTCGCGTAGATGCCGCGGTCGAACAGCAGATCCCCGACCTCGTCGACGGAGTCGGGGTCGGCGAGCGGGATCTCGACGATCGGGAACCCCGACGTGTTCGGGGTGGCGATCCCCAGCTCGCGCACGTGGTCCAGAACGCGACCGGTGAGATGGTGCAGGGTGCCGCGCAGTGCCTCACCGCGCTGCTCGTTGACCCGCAGGCCCTCCAGGACGGTCGCCAGCGAGGCGACCGGTGAGGGGCCCGAGTACAGGTAGGGCGGCGCCGCCGTCTTGAGCATCCGCTTGATCGACGTCGGACACGCGATGAACGCGAGCAGCGAGGAATACGCCTTGGAGAACCCGCCGACGAGGATCACGTTCTCGTAGCTCTCGCCGAGATGGCGCACGATGCTGTTGCCCCGCGCGCCGTAGACGCAGGACTCGGCGGGAGAGCGCTCGCCGATCACCCCGAATCCGTGGGCGTCGTCGACGTAGAGCAGCAGGTCGTGCTCACGCGCGAGCGCGGCGAGTCCGGCGAGGTCGGGCGGGTTGCCGCTCATCGAGTTGACGCCGTCGATGCAGATCAGCCCCGGCCGGCGCCAGCTCGGGTCCTCCAGCAGCGCCGCGAGACCCTCGGGGCCGCCCTCGGCGTCGAAGCGCTGCAGCTGCGCGCCGTGCCCCTGGGCGGCCTGGCAGCCGTCGAAGATCGTCTTATGGGCGCGGCGGTCCACGAAGATGGTGCCGGTGCCGGCGAGCACCGGGATCGCCGACATGTGGATGTGGGTGATCGTGGGCAGCAGGAGGGTGTCCTCGCAGCCGAGCAGCGCGGTGAGCTGGGTTTCGATCTGCTCGTAGAGCACCGGACTGCCGAGCAGACGCGACCAGCTCGGGTGGGTGCCCCATCTGGTCAGATAGCCCGGAACCGCCGCGATGATCTCCTCGTCGAGATCCAGGCCCAGGTAGTTGCAGGACGCGTAGTCGGTGAGCCAGTGGTCCCCGATGCGGATCTGGCGACCGTCGATCTCGTCGATGACCGCATCGACCATCCGGTGGGAGTACTGCAGGCGGGCGAGATCCTCGGTGGTCTGGGTCCACCGCTCAAGCCACCCGTCCCCGCGGCGGCGCGTGCGCACCGGTGCGCGGTCACGGGGCGTGTCGGGCGCCGGACCGCGTCGCCCGTCCGGCATCGTCAAAGGGGGGGGCATGCCCGTCTATATCGTCCGCTACCCCATGGGTCTGAAACCCGACCGACCGGGTGGACGTATTGACGGTGTATTACTCTTGACCGTGCCGTCTCACACGACGGGGCTGTAGCTCAGCTGGGAGAGCGCCGCCATGGCATGGCGGAGGTCAGGGGTTCGAGCCCCCTCAGCTCCATCGCTCAGGTCAGGTCACGGCCCTCGCCGCCCGCGGCGGGGGCCGCCGACCGGGCGCCGGCGGCTGACCGGACCGCGTGCAGACCCCTGCCCGGGGGATAATCGGGGGCGATGGCACCGATCTATGTGAGCGGGCACCGCAATCCCGACACCGATTCGATCGCCGCGGCGATCGGCTACGCAGAGCTCAAGGGGAAGCTGGATCCCGAGGAGCACTACGTCCCGGTGCGTCTGGGCGAATGCAACAACCAGACGCGGTGGCTGCTCGCCCGCAGCGGCGCCCGGGAGCCGCGCTTTCTGCCCCACCTGATGCTCCGCGCGCGGGACGTGATGCGCGAGGAGTTCCCGGTGGCGTTGATCGGCGAACCGGTGCGCAGCGCCGGTCGGGCGCTGGCCCGATCCGACCTGGAGCTCGTCCCCGTGCTCGACGACGACGGCACGATCGTCGGCGTGCTCACCGAGCGCGCGCTCGCGCGCCGCTACCTGCGGGATTCGCTGCGCACCTCGACGCTCGAGGAGGCGCCGACCCTGATCAGCGCGATCGTCAGCGTGCTCGAGGGGGCGCTCGTGATCGGCGAAGACCGGCTGCTCTCCGGCCGGGTCTGGGTCTATGCGATGGACCCCTCCGGCGACAGCGGCATCTCCGACGGGGACATCGTCGTCGTCGGCAATCGACCCGACGCGATCATGCTCGTGATCGAGCTCGGCGCCGCCCTCGTCGTGCTCTCCAACAACGCGGCGGTGCCGCCGGAGGCGATCGAGGCCGCTCAGCGCCACGGGACGGCGCTCGTCGTCTCCCCGCTGGACAGCTACGTGTGCGGGCGCATGGTGACGCTGTCGGCGCCGTGCAGCGCGCTGATGGAGCCCGATCCGCTCACCGTCCCCCCCGACTTCCTGCTCGACGACATCGCCGAGCAGATCCGCTGGCTGCATTACGGCGCGGCGATCACCGTCGACAAGGCGGGACGCGCCGTCGGGCTGGTGACGCGCTCTGACCTGAGCTCTCCGGTGCGCCGGCGGGTGATCCTCGTCGATCACGCCGAGACCGCCCAGTCGGCCGTCGGGATCGCCGAGGCCGAGATCGTCGAGATCCTCGATCACCACCACATCGGCTCGATCGAGACCCGGGTCCCCGTCGCCGCGACGTTCGATCCCGTCGGCTCCACCTGCACGCTGGTCGTCGAGCGCTTCCGCCGCGCCGACGTGCAGCCGAGCCGGCCGAGCGCGCTGATGATGCTCGGCGCCGTGCTCTCCGACACGGTGATCCTCAACTCGCCGACGACGACCCCGCGGGACCGGGCGGTCGTCGACTACCTCGCGCAGCTGCTCGACGTCGACGCGCAGGCCCTCGGACGCGAGATGTTCGAGGCGACCGCCGACGTCTCAGACCTCAGCGCCGAGGAGATCCTCAACCACGACGCCAAGCGCTACCAGGTCCGCGGCGAGCAGGAGATCTGCATCGCCCAGGTCGAGGTCGTCGGCAACGCCCTGGACGCGCGCCGGCCCGAGCTGGTGGAGGCGCTCATCCGCGCTCAGGAGTCCAAGGAGCTCGCGCTCTACGCGCTCATGATCACCGACGTCGCCGCCAAGGGCACCGAGATGCTCGTCTCCGGCGACATCCAGGCGGTCGCGCGATCCTTCGGCGTGGAGGCGAGTGACTCCTCGATCGAGCTGCCCGGGGTGATGAGCCGCAAGAAGGAGGTCGCGCCGAAGCTGATGGCCGCCTTCTAGAGGCTCGACTTCTCGGCCTGATCTGCGGTGACGGTGAGAGCGACCCGCGGGGCCTCGCCCCACAGCTGCTCCAGGCGGTAGTGCTCGCGGGTCTCGGGCGTGAACACGTGGACGACGATGTCGAGGTAGTCGAGCAGCGCCCAGCGGCCCTCCGCCACCCCCTCCACGCGGCGCGGCAGCAGTCCCTCGCGCTGTTTGAGGCCGAGGTGGATCGCATCGTGGATCGCCTTCACCTGACGGTCGGAGCGACCGGTGCAGATGAGCAGGTAGTCGGCGTAGCCGACGAGGCCGCGCAGGTCCAGGGCGACGATGTCCAGCGCCTGGCGATCGTCGGCGAGCTCGACGGCGGCGGCGAGGATCCGCTCGGGGGTGAGCGGCTCGGTCTGCGGTGGTGTATTGATCATGCTCTCCCTGGCGATGGTGGGGTCGGGTCCTCACGGTAGAGGCCGTGGCGCTCGATGTAATTGCGGACGGGCTCGGGAACCAGGTAGCGGATCGGCTGCCCGGCGTCGACGCGGCGGCGGATCAGCGTCGAGGAGACGGCGATCCGCGGCATCGCAAAGAAGTGGGCCCGGTCTCCGCCGGGCAGGCCGTCGAGCGTCCGCACGACCGATTCACGCGACGTTCCCCGGCGCCCGGCGACCGCGACGGTCGCGAGCTCCAGGACCTCCGCCACCCGGTGCCAGTCGGCGAGTCCGGCGGCGATGTCGCCTCCGAGGATCAGCACCAGCTCGTCACGGGGAGCACGGGCATGCAGTTCGCAGAGCGTATCGACGGTGTAGGACGGTCCGTCGCGGGCCAGCTCCAGGTCAGACACCGCGAAGCGCTCGTCCCCGGCGACCGCGAGCCGGCACAGCTCGGAGCGGTGCTCGGCGCCCGGCTCGTGCTCGACGGGCTTGTGGGGCGGGATGCGGGCCGGAATGAGCAGCACCCGGTCGAGACCGAGCTCGCGGTGGGCCTCCTGGCCGCAGATGAGATGGCCGATGTGCGGGGGGTTGAACGTCCCGCCGAGGATTCCGAGGCGCATCGAGGGAGATCAGCTGCGAATCTGGCCGGTGCCCTGCACCAGGTACTTCACCGTGCACAGCTCGCGCAGCCCGATCGGTCCCCGCGCGTGGAGCTTCTGGGTCGAGTTCCCGATCTCCGCCCCCATCCCGAACTCCCCGCCGTCGGTGAAGCGCGTCGAGGCGTTGACGTAGACGCAGGCGGCATCGACGCCGAGCTCAAAGGCGCGGGCGGCGTCCAGGTCACGGGTGACGATCGCCTCCGAATGACCGCTGCCATGGGCGTTGATGTGATCGATCGCGTCGGCGGTGCAGTCGACGACCCCGACCGCCAGCTCGAGGGCGAGATACTCCTCATCCCAGTCCTGCGCCGTGGCGGGCACCATCTCCACCCCCGGCGCGGCCGCGCGGGCGCGCGCGTCGCCGTGCAGTCCGACGCCCGCGGCCTCGAGCTCGGCGCCGACGTCGCCGAGGAACGCCTCCGCGACATCGGCGTGGACGAGCAGCGTCTCGGCCGCGTTGCAGACCCCCGGGCGCTGCAGCTTGGCGTTGAGCGCGATCGCCCGGGCCATCGCGAGGTCGGCGCTCGCCTCCACGTAGACGTGGTTGTTGCCCGATGCCGCGTAGATCACCGGCACGGTCGCCACTCCGGTGAGCGCGGCCTTCAGTCCCTCGCCCCCGCGCGGGATGATGAGATCGACGGTCTCAGACTGGGTGGCGAGCTCGGCGAGCTCGGCGCGGCCGCCGCCCGAGATGAGTGACAGACACCCCGCGGGCAGCCCGGCTTCCTCGGCGACCCGGCTCGCCACGCCGGCGAGCGCGGCGTTTGAGTGGGTCGCGGTGCCCGAGCCGCGCAGCACGATCGCGTTCCCGGACTTCAGGCACAGCGCGGCGGCGTCGATCGTCACGTTGGGCCGGGCCTCGTAGACGACCGCGACGACGCCCAGCGGCACCCGCACGCGCCGCATCGTCAGGCCGTTTGCGAGCGTCGAGCCGTCGATCACCTCCCCGACGGGATCCGGCAGCCCGGCGATCGTCACCACCCCGTCGGCGATCTGCCCCAGACGGCGCTCGTCGAGCGACAGGCGATCCATGAGCGCGTCGGAGAGCCCGGCCGCCTCACCGGCCTCGAGGTCTCGGTGGTTGGCCTCGAGGATCTCGTCGGCGTTCTGCACGAGCGCCGCGGCGATCGCGAGCAGCGCCCCGTCCCGGGTGGCGGAGCTGACCAGGGCCAGGGCCCGCGAGGCCCGCCGGGCGCGAGCGCACGTCTCGGGGATCGAGGTGACGGTCGTCGCCATCGTCGCCGACAGGTTAGAAGCTCGACATCCCCCGCCGGCTAACCGAGCACGAAGTAGTCACGGTGGATCGCCTCCTCGGAGGCGCGCGGCAGTCGCTCGCGCACCGCCGCCGACTGCAGGCCGCGGACCTCGCGCAGCTCGACCGCGGAGTAGTTGCAGATCCCCTTTCCGACATAGGCCGGACCGTGGGTGATCTCGACCGCGTCACCGGCGACGAAGGTTCCGGACACCTCGACGATCCCCACCGGCAGCAGCGACGTTCCGCCCTCGCGCAGCGCCCGCGCCGCGCCCGCGTCGACCTCGACCCGTCCCCGCGACGGCTTGGCGTACTTCAGCCACAGCTTGAAGCTCGAGTAGCGCCCCGGGCGAGCGGGAAACCAGGTTCCGAGCGTCCCCTCGGCCGCCGCGCCGGCGACCGCGCGGGTGATCGCCCCCGCCTCCAGGCCCGACGCGATCACGGTCGGCACCCCGGCGGCGGTCGCCATCTCGGCCGCCACCACCTTGGAGCGCATCCCCCCGGTGCCCAGCGGCGAGGTGCCGGTGCCGACGTCGAACGCGGCGAGGTCGTCGAAGTTCTCCACCCGGGGGATCCGGCGGGCGTCGGGGTCACGGCGCGGGTCGGCGGTGAACACGCCGTCGGCGTCGGTGAGCAGCGCGAGCACGTCGGCGCCGAGCAGGATCGCGACCTGGGCGGCGAGGAAGTCGTTGTTGCCGAAGGAGATCTCATCGGTGGTCGTGGTGTCGTTCTCGTTGATGACCGGCACCACGCGCCACTCCAGAAGCTTGCCGAGCGTCTGGCGGGCGTTCAGGTAATGGGTCCGCGCGCTCATGTCGAAGAACGTGAGCAGCACCTGGGCGCTGCGCACCCCCCGGGCGCGCAGGAGCTCGTCGTAGACCTGATAGAGCTTGCCCTGGCCGACGGCGCTGGCCGCCTGCAGCTCCTCGATCGCCCGGGGACGCGGCGTGCCGCTCGGCGGCAGGCCGAGGATGCCCATCCCACGGGCGATCGCCCCGCTGGTGACGATCACGACGGCGTCACCGGCGGCGTGGCGGGCGGCGACCTCGTCACAGACCTGGGCGAGCACCGGCTCGCGCACCGCGCCGTGCTCGTCGGCGACCAGCGAGGACCCGAGCTTGACGACGACCGTGCCCACCGCGGCTACTCGCCGGGATCGAGCTCGAACGCGATGCCGGCGATCTCGACGTCGTCGCCGGCGGTGAAGCCCTGGGCCTCGAGCGCCCGCATCACGCCGATCCCCTTCAGTCGCCGTTCGAGGTGCGCGAGCGCCTCCTCGTTGTCGAGGTCATAGCGCGCCAGCAGGCGCACGATCCCCTCGCCGTCGACCACGAAGCCGCCCGCCTGCGTCCGCGTCACCGTGAAGCGCTGCGGCGCCCGCGGGCGAAACGTACGGTGCTCGGGCAGCGCCATCCCGTCGCCGGAGCCGGCGTCGGGCCCGACGAGCGTCGTCGCCGAGGCCGCGCCGTCGACGGCGGGTGCCTCGGGTACGCGGTGCATGAGCTCGGCCGCGATCGCGTCCAGGCCCTGGCGGGTCGCCGAGGAGCTCAGCAGCACCGGGACGTCGTCGCCGAGGCGCTCACTCCAGGCGACCCGGGCGGCCTCGGCATCGGCGGCGGAGACGAGATCGGCCTTGGACAGGGTGAGGATCCGGGGCAGCCCGGCCAGGCGCGGGTCATAGCGGCTCAGCTCCTGCTCGACGGTCGCGTGGTTGGCGACCGGATCGGAGCCGTCGAGGGGCGCGAGGTCGAGCACGTGGATGAGCAGCCGCGTGCGCTCGACGTGGGCGAGGAACTCGTGCCCGAGGCCGGTGCCGTCGCTCGCGCCCTCGATCAGCCCGGGGATGTCGGCGATCACGAGCTGCCGGGTCTCCGTCTCCAGGGTGCCGAGCACCGGCGACAGGGTCGTGAACGGGTAGTCGGCGATCTTCGGGGTGGCGCGGGTGATGCGCGACAGCAGCGAGGACTTGCCCGCGTTGGGCAGCCCGATCAGACCCACGTCGGCGAGCAGCTTGAGCTGGAGCTCCAGCCACGACGCCTCGCCCGGCAGACCGCGCTCGGCGAAGCGGGGCGTCTGATGGGTGGGGCCGGCGAAGCGCTTGTTGCCCCGGCCACCCGAGCCGCCCCGAGCCACGTGCGCTCGCTGGCCGGGGGTGACGAGGTCGTGGCGGGTGCCATCCCGAACGACGAGCGCCTCGGTGCCCGGCGGCACCCGCAGCACCAGCGGGCTGCCGTCGGCGCCGTGGCGCAGCGCCCCCTCGCCGTTGCCGGCCTTGCGCGCCTTGTAATTGGGCTTGCGACGAAACGTGGCGAGGTCGCGCAGCGAGTCGTCGCAGAGCAGCACGACGTCGCCGCCGTGGCCCCCGTCACCGCCGTCGGGTCCCCCTCGGGGCACGTGGGCCTCGCGGCGGAAGCTGAGGCAGCCGTCGCCGCCGGCACCGGCCTCGATGTGGATGCGTGCGCGGTCCTGCATGGTCACAGAGTCTGGCGCACGGCCACCCCGAAGGCCTGGCGCGGGGCGACCCACGACACGTACACTGGCCGCCAATCTCGTCCCCACCTGCGTTCTGGAGGCTGCAAAGTGTCGATGGTGCAGGAGTTCAAGAAGTTCATCATGCGTGGAAATCTCGTCGAGCTGGCGATCGCGTTCATCATCGGCGCGGTCTTCGCCGCCTTGGTCAAGGCGTTCATCTCCGACCTGATCACGCCGATCATCGCCCTCATCGTCGGCAAGCCGAACTTCGCCGGGCTGTCGTTCACGATCAACTCCAGTCACTTCCTCTACGGCGACTTCATCAATTACCTGATCACGTTCGTGACGACCGCGGCGGTCGTCTTCTTCTTCATCTTCAAGCCCTACGACAAGCTCATGACACGCCGCTCCAAGGAGGACATCACCGTCAAGGCCTGCCCGGAGTGCACGCTGAACATCCCGCTGGCGGCGACCCGCTGCCCCGAGTGCACGGCCCCGCTGGGGCCGGGGACATCCACGTCGTCCGCGGCGCCCTCGGTGGCGTAGACGCCTCCGGCGCGCGACGGGCACGGAGGCCCGTCGGCGCGGTCCGGCCTCCGGCGGTCAGGCCGCCGAGGTGACCGGCGCGGTCTCGGCCGGATCGACCGAGATCACCCGTCCGCGACGGTTGGTGCGGAACTGGACGATGCCCGCCGACTTGGCGAAGATCGTGTCGTCCTTGCCGATGCCGCAGCCGACGCCGGGCTTGAAGCGCGTCCCGCGCTGGCGCACGATGATCTCGCCGCCGAACACGGTCTGGCCGGCGAACACCTTGACGCCGAGGTACTGCGCGTTTGAGTCCCGGCCGTTGCGGCTGGAGCCGAGTCCCTTCTTATGAGCCATTGCTCACCTCTGTCGTCTGGGCGGCGGGGGCCGACGCGGCCTCGCCGGCGGACCCGAGCGAGGTGATCTCGATCCGGGTGAGATTCTGGCGATGGCCGGTGCGGTTCTTGTAGCCGCGCTTGGGCTTGAACTTGACGATGCGCAGCTTGGGGCCGCGCTCGTGGGCGACGATCGTCGCCTGGACCGTGACCGACTTCAGGGCGTCGCCGTCCTTCATGTCGTCGCCGTCGACGATGAGCAGCGGCTGCAGGTCGACGGTGGCGCCCTCGGGCTCGGGCAGTCGCTCGATCAGCAGGTTCTCACCGTGCTGGACGCGGTACTGCTTGCCACCGGTTTTGATGATTGCGTACATAAGCTCTATTCCGTGCCCGCGGCCGATCCGGCCCGAGCGCTCGAACGGCGTCGCCCACCCCTGCGGCCGCGACGCCTCGTTTTCGATTCTAGCTCGTCATCGTCGTCGTCTGAGGCCGGGCCGGCGGGCGCGTCTGCGGTGTCGACGAGCGTCGCCGTCGCCTCGGTCCGTCCGACCTCCTCGATGCGCACGAGGTGCTTCTCACCGACGTACCGCGTCGCCCCCGCGATCGAGATGATGTAGCCGTCGATCTTGGCCACGCCGGCGCCGGCGGTGTACATGTGGGGCTCGATGACCTGGACGTAGACCTCCTCGCCCTCGCGGAAGGGCAGCGCCCGCTCCAGGACCTCTTCGCGCTCACCCTCCAGGAGCACCGCGAAGTGCTCCAGCGGCAGCCCCTCGGAGCCCTCGAAGTGAAACCACTTGCCGGTCTCCTCCTCGACGGCCCGCAGCACGCGGGCGTCGTTGCCGGTGAACTCGGCCGAGACGCGGGGGTTCATCTGCAGCAGGATCGCGTCGGCGCTCACGTCCTTGGCGAGGTCGCGCATCCGCCGCTCGAAGTCGATCGCGATCGTCTCCTCGGACTTGATCACGCCCTCCCCGGCGCACGTCGGACAGGCGCGCGTCATCACCTCGCGCACCCCCTCGGTGACGTTCTGACGGGTCATCTCGACCAGGCCCAGCGGCGAGATCTCGACGACGAACGTCTTGGTCCGGTCCTCGTCCAGGGCCTTGCGCAGCGTCTTGAGCACCGCCTCGCGGTTGCGGGCGCGTGACATGTCGATGAAATCGATGACGATGATCCCGCCGATGTCGCGCAGCCGCAGCTGGCTGACGACCGCGT
>CAZZWJ010000060.1:815-11645 GCA_964657875.1 uncultured Solirubrobacteraceae bacterium | reverse complement strand
TGCAGTCCTCGGAGAACATCGTCGCGATCAACAAGGACGCCAACGCGCCGATCTTCGAGTTCTCCGATCTCGGGATCGTGGGCGACCTCAACAAGGTGCTGCCCAAGCTCACCGACGCGATCAAGGCCAAGAAGGGCTCCTGAACATGAGCTCGAGCAACGGTCGCCATCACGCGCTGAGCGAGTTCCCGCCGCCCGTCGACCCCGTCGGGGAGTTCGTCAAGCGCGGGCTCGACGGCGAGGACGAGCGGATCGACGTCGGGGTGGCGATCGTCGGCGGCGGGACCGCCGGTCTGGCGTGTGCGAACCGTCTGCTCCAGCTGCTGGGCGACGACGAGTCGCTGATGGAGTCGCTGGGCGAGGTCCCGGTCGCGGTGATCGAGAAGGCGAAGACCTGCGGCGGGCACAACCTGTCGGGCGCGGTCATGCGCCCCGGCCCGCTGCAGGAGCTCTTCCCCGACATGACCCGGGAGCAGTGGCGTGAGGAGCACTTCGCCTTCGGCGAGGTGACCAAGGAGTCGATCTACATGCTCCCCAACTCCAAGCTGAAGCTTCCCGTGCCGACGATCGCGGTGCCGAACTTCAAGAACCACGGCAACGAGGTCGTCTCGGTGTCGGCGCTGGCCCGGTATCAGCAGGCGCAGGCCGAGGAGGGCGGCGCCTACATCCTCACCGAGACGTCGGCCACCCAGCTGATCGTGGAGGACGGCCAGGTGCTCGGCGTCCGCTCCGGGGACAAGGGCCGGGGCAAGGCGGGCGAGGAGCTGTCCAACTTCGAGCCCGGGACCGACATCGGTGCCCGCGTCACGGTTCTCGCCGAGGGCTGCTGGGGCCATCTCACGGGCGCCGCGATCAAGGAGTTCGATCTCGGCGAATACCGCGAGCCGCAGGTCTGGGAGCTCGGCGTCAAGGAGCTGTGGAAGGTCCCCAAGCCGCTGGATCGCGTGATTCACACCCTCGGTCCGTGGCCGCTGAAGGTCGCCGCCAAGTACGGACACGTCGGCGGCTCGTGGCTGTACCCGATGAAGGACGAGAAGACCGGCGAGGACCTCGTCTCGATCGGCTTCGTCGTCGACCTCGACTACGCCGACGCGACGACCTCCGTCCACGACCTGCTCCAGCAGTTCAAGCTGCATCCGCTGGTCAAGGGGATCCTCGAGGGCGGCGAGCGCGTCGCCTGGGGCGCCAAGGCGCTGCCCGGCGGCGGCTACTGGTCGATGCCCAAGCTCTCGATGCCGGGCGCCGTGCTCATCGGCGACGGTGGCGGCATGGTCGACGCGGCCGCCCTGAAGGGCGTCCATCACGCGATCAAGTCGGGCATGATCGCCGCCGAGTCGATCTACAAGACGCTCAAGCACGGCCAGCCGCTCGCCGACTATGAGCAGGCGATCGAGAGCTCCTCGGTCGGGCAGGAGCTCTACGAGGTCCGCAACACCCGCCAGCCGCTGCAGAAGGGCTTTGTGAAGGGGGCGCCGCTCAGCGGTGCCGCGATCGTGTCCAAGGGCAAGCTGCCGCGTGGCCGGCTGCCGTGGCACAAGGGCGACCAGGTCCCCCAGTTCATCGGAGACACGAAGGCGGGCTATCCCAAGCCCGACGGCAAGTACACCTTCGACAAGCTCTCCAGCGTCTACATCAGCGGCAACCAGACCCGCGACGATGCCCCCAATCACATCCGCCTGCATCGCAACGTCCCCCGGGAGATCGCCGAGAGCTGGGTGTGGATGTGCCCCGCCGGGGTCTATGAGATCCCCGACGACGCACCCCAGACGGGCAACGTCGACGTCACCGTCAACTACACCAACTGCGTGCAGTGCGGTGCGATCACCGCGCGTGGCGGACGGCTCACCCCGCCCGAGGGTGGCGACGGGCCGCTGTACCGGCTCACCTGAGGCCGACGCGACTCAAAAAACGGGCCGGCGACGCGACTTCTCGCCCCGGCGGCGGTTTGTTGCGGGTGACGATGCGCATCTCACCCCACATCAGCCGTGCGCTCGCCGTCCTCGGGGTCGCGGGCGGCCTCACCGCAGGCGCCCTCGCTCTCACCCTCACCATCGACGCCCGCCCGGCGCGCGCCACACCCGCACCCCCGGCGTCGCTGACGGCGATCGCGTGCCGCAGCACCCTGGACCCGACGTCGCGCCGGGTCTCGGTGGAGTCCGTGATGGGGCACCTCCCGGGCACCCGGACGCTGTCGGCGCGCCTCGTGCTGATCGAGCAGCAGCCGGGCCAGCCGGCGCAGCCGGTCGCCGGCGGCGATCTCGGCCGGTGGCTGACCCCGGCGATCCCGACGCTCGGGCGCAATCCCGACGACGTGTGGCGACTGGCCAAGGCGGTCTACGACATCGGCGCTCCCGCGGCGTATCACTTCGTCGTCGAGTTCCGCTGGATCGGGGTGGGGGGCCGGATCCTCGCCCACCGCACGCTGTCCAGCGACGCCTGCACGGTGCGGGAGCTGCGCCCCAACCTGCTCGTGCGCTCGGTGCGGGTGGTGGCGCTCGCCCGAGCACCGCACCACGAGCGGTATGTGGCGACGATCGTCAACGCCGGTGCGACCGCGTCGGGGCCGTTCTCGGTGTCGTTCACGCCCGCCACCGGGATCCCCGCTCACACCCAACCGGTCGCGTCGCTGGCCCCCCACAGCGGGGAGCCGGTCACGTTCATCGGGCCGCTCTGCGACCCCGCGGATCCGCCGACCGTGATCGCGGATCCGGGCGGCGCGGTCGATGATTTCAACCGGGCCGACAACACGCTCACGGTGAGCTGCCCGGCCGCGTGAGCGCCATCGCGGGCTCGGTAGACTGAAGAGGACGATGAAGACCGAAATTCACCCCACCTATACCGAGACCCAGGTGTCCTGCACCTGCGGCAACCAGTTCGTGACCCGCTCCACCACGGACTCCATCCACGTCGAGATCTGCTCGGCGTGCCATCCGTTCTACACCGGCCGTCAGAAGCTGGTCGATACCGGTGGCCGCGTCGAGCGCTTCCAGCGCCGGGTGGCGAAGGGTCGCCGTGCGGCCCGTCAGACCACCGCGCAGTAGCGCACGCCCGGAGCCCCGCCTGGGTCGCGCCCCGGGGGAGAGCAACCGCTCCCTCCCGCGGCGAGCCCGGTCGTGGATCCTAGACTCCGGGGGATGATCGACGGCCTCGTCACCCAGATCCTCAGCCGCTTCGCGGCGCTCGAGGCGGAGCTCGCCGACCCGACGGTGATCGGCGATCGCGAGCGCTACGCGGCCACCCGAAGGGCCTACTCCGAACTGGAGTCCGGTGCCCGGCTGGCCGAGTCCTACCGGCTGGCCATGGACGACGCCGACGGCGCCCGGGAGCTGCTCGCCGAGGGCGGGGAGGACCCGGAGCTGCGGACGCTCCTGGAGACCTCACGGGCGCGCATGGAGACCCTCGAGGAGGAGATCCGCCTCGCGATGGTCGAGCGCGACCCCAACGACGCCAAGAACGTGATCGTCGAGATCCGTCCCGGGATCGGCGGCGAGGAGGCCGGCATCTGGGCGGGCGACGTCTACCGGATGCTCACCCGCTACGCCGAGCGCCGTCGCTTCTCACTGGAGCCGCTGTCCAGTGGCGACGGCGACTACACGTTCTCGGTCAAGGGCGACGGCGCCTACTCGGTGTTCAAGTTCGAGGGCGGGACCCACCGCGTGCAGCGGGTGCCCGAGACCGAGTCCCAGGGCCGGATCCACACCTCGACGGCGACCGTCGCGGTGCTGCCGGAGGCCGAGGAGGTCGAGGTCGACATCGACCTGAACGACCTGCAGATCGACGTCTACCGCAGCTCGGGGCCCGGCGGGCAGTCGGTGAACACGACCGATTCGGCGGTGCGGATCACCCACCGGCCGACCGGGGTCGTGGTCTCGATGCAGGACGAGAAGTCCCAGCTGCAGAACCGGGAGCGGGCGATGCGCGTCCTGCGCGCCCGGCTGTATGAGCGCGCGCTCGCCGAGCAGCAGGCGACGATCGGTGCCAGCCGCCTGGATCAGGTCGGGACCGGCGGGCGCAGCGAGAAGATCCGCACCTACAACTACGCCGAGAACCGAGTCAAGGACCACCGCATCAACCTGCTGCTGCACAACCTCGACGGCATCCTCGTCGGTGAGCTGGACGAGTTCACCGACGCCCTCCAGGACGACGAGAAGCGCCGGCGCCTCGACGAGCAGGCCGGTGACTGAGACCGCGGCCCTGGCGCCGCCGGCGGCGACGGTCGCCACGCTGCTCGCCGCCGGGCTCGGGGCGCTGCGTGAGACGTCGTCGAGCCCCCGGCTGGACGCCGAGCTGCTGCTCGCCGAAGTGCTGGGCTGTGACCGCGCCTCGCTGGTGCTCGCCCGTGACCGGATCGTCGACGACCGGCGGGGGGCCCGCTATGCGGCCCTCGTGCGGCGGCGGGTCGCCCATGAGCCGGTCGCCTACCTGCTCGGCCGCCGGGGCTTTCGCTGGATCGACCTCACGGTTGACTCGAGGGTTCTGGTTCCCCGCCCCGAGACCGAGCTGCTCGTCGAGGTGGGGCTCACCGTCGCGGTCGGATCCTCGGTGCTGGACGTCGGGACCGGGAGTGGGGCGATCGCGCTGGCGCTTGCCGACGAGCGGCCCGACATCGTCGTCCACGGGGTCGACGTGAGCCCGGAGGCGGTCGCGCTCGCCCGCCTCAACGCCGAAAGGCTCGGGCTCGACGTGAGCTTTACGGTGAGCGATCTGCTCGACGACGCTCCGGCCGGGTGCGATGCGGTGCTCGCCAACCTGCCCTACATCGCCGACACCGCACGGCTGCCGCCCGACGTCGCCGACCATGAGCCGCCACTCGCGCTCTTCGGCGGCCCCGACGGCCTCGACGTCATCCGGCGGCTCATCCACTCGCTCGCCGGCGGCTCGGGGCCGGGGCTGCTGGCGCTGGAGATCGGCGAGACGCAGGGGGAGGCGGTCTCCGCGCTCGTCACCGGCGCCGGATTCGCCGACGTCGAGGTGCGCTGCGACCTGAGCGGCCGTGACCGGGTCGTCGTGGGCCGGCGATGACCGGTCCGGAGGCCGAGACGTTCGAGCGCTGCATGTCGGTCGGCGGCGTCGCGGTATTCCCCGCCGACACCGTCTACGGGCTCGCCTGCGATCCGGCGAACCGGATCGCCGTGCAGCGGCTCTACCGGCTCAAGCGCCGCCCGTTGACCAAGCCCTCGGCGGTCATGTTCTTCGACCGCTCGCTCGCGTTGGAGGCGCTGCCCGAGCTCGGTGAGCGCACCCGCGACGCGCTCGTGCGCCTGCTCCCCGGCCCGGTCTCGCTGCTCGTGCCCAACCCGGCGGGCCGCTATCCGCTCGCCTGCGGGGAGGATCCGACGACGATCGGGATCCGGGTCATCGAGATCCCGGCGCTCGAGGGGGTGCGCTGGCCGGTGCTGCAGTCCAGCGCCAACCACGCCGGCGGCCCCGATCCACGCCGGCTCGGCGACGTCCCCGCCGAGATCCGCCACGTCGCCGAGATGCTCGTCGACGGCGGGGAGCTGCCCGGAACCCCGTCGACGGTGCTCGATCTGCGCGGCTTCGAAGCCTCGGGGGAGTGGGAGATCGTGCGCGACGGGGCGATGGCCTCGGATGAGGTGCAGGCACGGCTCACCGGGCAGTTTCACTTCGACCCCGCGACCTATGAGCAGATGATCCACGACGACATCCCGGGCTACGACGAGTTCCAGGACGAAGCGGCCCAAGCCGGAGGTGACGGGCGGCGGCGGATCCTCGAGCTCGGGACCGGCACCGGGGTGACCACCCGGCGGCTGCTCGAGCGCCACCCGGACGCGACGGTCGTCGGCCTCGACGTGAGTGAGGCGATGCTGGCGGCGGCCCGCGCCCGGCTGCCCGCCGAGCGGGTGTCGCTGCACGTCGGGCGTCTGCAGGACCGGTTGCCCGAAGGTGAGTTCGACCTGATCGTGAGCGCGCTCTGCGTCCATCACCTCGACTCCGGCGAGAAGCGCGAGCTGTTCGCCCGCGTGCGTGAGCGCCTGGCTCCCGGGGGGCGCTTCGTGCTCGCCGACGTGGTCGTGCCGGCGGACCCCGCCGACCGGGTGATCGAGCTCACGCCCGGGTTCGACCTGCCCGACACCGCCGCCGATCAGCTGCGGTGGCTGGGCGAGGCGGGTTTCACGCTCGGCTCGACGTGGATCCGTCGGGACCTCGCGGTGATCGTCGTCAGCGCCGGATGAGCCGTCTGGCGCCCCGGTAGGATCCGTCTGGTGACCGACGTCGACCTGCCGCCCGACTACTTCGACCGCCCGCTCGCCGACGTCGACCCCGAGATCGCCGAGGTGCTCGCGCTGGAGCTCGATCGCCAGCAGCGCACGCTGGAGATGATCGCGTCGGAGAACTTCGCGCCGATGGCGGTGCTCGAGGCCCAGGGCTCGGTCCTCTCCAACAAGTACGCCGAGGGCTATCCCGGTCGGCGCTACTACGGCGGCTGCGAGTACGTCGACGTCGCCGAGCGTCTGGCGATCGAGCGGGCCAAGCAGCTGTTCGGCGCCGATCACGCCAACGTCCAGCCGCACGCCGGGGCCCAGGCCAACCTCGCCGTCTATCACGCGCTGCTCACGCCCGGCGACACCCTGATGGGGCTCGAGCTCGCCCACGGCGGCCATCTCTCCCACGGGATGCGGATCAACGCCTCGGGACGGCTGTTCGAGATCGTGCCCTACCACGTCGATCGCGAGACCTCGCTCGTCGACATGGACGAGGTCGCACGCCTGGCCCGGGAGCGCCGACCCAAGATGATCGTCGCCGGCTGGTCGGCCTATCCGCGCCACCTCGACTTCGCCCGCTTCCGGGAGATCGCCGACGAGGTCGGCGCCTACCTGTTCGTCGACATGGCCCACTTCGCCGGCCTCGTCGCCGCCGGGGTGCATCCGTCACCGATCCCCTACGCCGACGTGGTGACGACCACGATCCACAAGACGCTCGGCGGCGGCCGCGGCGGAATGATCCTGTGCCGCGAGGCGCACGCCAAGAAGATCGACTCCGCCGTCTTCCCCGGCCAGCAGGGGGGTCCGCTCGAGCACATCATCGCCGGCAAGGCGGTGGCGCTCCGGATCGCCGCCTCGGAGTCCTTCCGGGAGCGCCAGCGGCGCACGCTCGACGGCGCGCAGGCGGTCGCCGCGGAGCTCGTCGGCGCCGGCGGCGGCGTCTCGGTGCTCACCGGCGGCACCGACGTCCACCTCGTGCTCGTCGACCTGCGGGGGTCAGAGCTCGACGGCCAGCAGGCCGAGGACCGGCTGCACACGATCGGCATCACCGTCAACCGCAACGCGGTGCCGTTCGACCCCCGCCCGCCGATGGTGACCAGCGGGCTGCGGATCGGCACGCCGGCGCTCGCCACCCGCGGCCTCGCCGCCGAGGACTTCACCGAGGTCGGTCAGATCATCGCGGGCGTCCTCACCGCCGGCGACGACTTCGAATCCGTGCGCGCCGGTCTCACCGACCGCGCCGCCCGGATCGCCGAGCGCTTCCCGCTCTACGCGCAGCTCGCCGCGCCCGCACCGGCAGCCGTCTGAAAACCGCCGCGTCCCGCGCGGTCGCGACGAGGCTGCGGCCTCCGTGACTCGGCGGCGCTCAGAGGCTCCGCAGTCTGATCCTGGAATGCGATTCCCGGACTCACCACGGAACGCGGGCGGCCTTCGAGGGTGACCGGACGCGCGACCAGCACCATCTCGCGCGTGGCGATCGCGTCACCCGGATCACCGACCGCCGGCTCGCCGAGGCGCCATCGGGCATCGCGGCCCTGATCGGGCGAGCCATCGGTGGCGGTCGACCCTCCGGCAAACCGCACCAAACCGCCCGCGGGCCGGAGCAGTCGGCGGCGGATGTCATGATCGCAGTCAGATGAAGCATTGGGATGCCGTGCTCAGCTTTGTCGTCGCGGCGGCGATCGCGGCGATCGTGACGCCCCTGGCGGCGCGGCTGGCCCGACGGCTGGGGATCGTCGACCACCCGCGCGAGCGGGGGCTGGCCGAGCGCGAGACCCCGCTGCTCGGAGGGCTGGCGATCTTCGCCGGAGTGGTCGTCGCGGTGGCGATCTTCATGCCGCACACGATCACGCTGCCCCGCGGCGCGCGCACCTCCGACATCCATGACACCGCGAGCACCTGGGGCCTGATCGCCGGCGCCGGGCTGATCGTGCTCGTCGGCGCGATCGACGATGCGCTGGATCTGCCGTGGTGGATGAAGCTGCTCGGTCAGGTCGCGGCGGCGATCGTCGCCGTCGAGTCCGGCGCGGTCGTCACCGACGTGACGGTCCCGTTCGTCGGCGCCCTGCAGTTTCCCAACACCGGCGGCGTGCTCACCGTGCTGTGGCTGGTGATGCTCATGAACGTCGTCAACTTCACCGACGGCGTCGACGGTCTCGCCGCCGGGCTGTGCACGATCGACGGCATCGCGTTCTCGGTGATCGCGTTCGACCTCGGGGTCACGGGGGCGGCGATCCTCGCCGCGCTCACCGCCGGCGCCGCGCTCGGCTTCCTCGTCCACAACTTCCATCCGGCGTCGATCTTCATGGGGGACGCGGGGGCGAACCTGCTCGGGTACCTGCTCGGGGTGGCAGCGGTCGCCGGCTCGCTGAAGACCAACGCGGTCGTCGCGCTGCTCGTGCCGCTCGTGATCCTCGCCATCCCGTTCCTCGACACGAGCTTCGTCGTCGCCAAGCGCCTGAAGTACAAGCGCGCTCCGTGGGCGGCCGACGCCAACCACTTCCATCACCGCTTCGCCCGCATCGGCTTCTCCCAGCGCCGGACCGTCGCCTACCTCTACGCGTGGTCGACGATCCTCGCCGGGCTCGCGGTCGCGCTGCGGCTGCTGCCCTACCACACGCGCAACACCGGACGCTATGACTGGCCGTGGGTGGCGGTGCTGGTCGCGATCGGCGTGCTCGCGCTCGCCGCGTCCGTCTACCTGGTGCTCGTGTTGGAGATCGTCAAGCTCGGGCGCCTGCGGGTCCGCGATCTGCGCGGCACGGACCCCACCGCCACCGACGCGGAGATCCGCGCCCGGGCCGCGCGCGACGTCGAGACCGGCGAACTGCCGAAGGTCCGCTGAGCCCCCTGGCCGGCCTGTCCCGCGCCGAGCGGATCCTCCTGGTCGTCGTCCTCGCGCTCACGGCGCTCGCCGGCGTCGCCCGCTACGCCGGCGGCGTCCCGCACGTCGTCGCCTTCGCGGTCGCCGGCCTTGCGCTCGCCGGCGCCGCCTGGGTCGTCTCCCTGTCCACCGAGCAGGTGGGCTCACGGCTGGGGGTGGCGACGACCGGGATGCTGCAGTCGACGCTCGGCAACCTGCCGGAGTTCTTCGTCGTCCTGTTCGCGCTCCAGGCCGGGGAGCTCGTCGTCGCCCGGACGGCGATCCTCGGCTCGATCCTCGTCAACGCCCTGCTCGTGCTCGGGATGGCGATCGTCGTCGGCGCCCGGCGCCGGCCCGACGGCGTGATGCGCTTCAGCCCGCGGCTGCCCAACGACACCGCGACGCTGCTGCTGATCGCGAGCTTCGTGGTCCTGCTCGTGGGGCTCGCCGCCGCCGCCGGGGACCCCGCCGCGCGCCACATCACCGCGATCTCGGTGGTCGGCGCGGTGGTGCTGCTCATCGTCTACGGCTTCTGGGCGCGGCAGTTCCTCTCAAGCTCACCGGCGCAGGACGCGGCCGGGGAGCCGCCACGCCTGACGCAGTCGACGGCCCTCGGCCTGCTCGTCGGCTCCGGCGTCGTGTCGGCGTTCGTCTCGGACTGGTTCGTCCACGCGCTGGAGCCGTCGATCCACACCCTGCACATCTCACCCGCGTTCGCGGGCCTCGTGATCGTCGCCATCGCCGGCAACGCCGTGGAGCACGTGGTCGGGGTGGTGCTCGCCGCCAAGGGCCGTTCGGAGCTCGCGATCTCGGTGATCAAGGCGTCGGTCGGTCAGGTTGCCGCGTTCCTGTTCCCGCTGCTCGTGCTCGTCTCGCTGCTCACCCCGACGACGCTCACGTTCGCGCTGGGGCCGGTGTTCACGGGCGCGCTGGTCGCGACCGCGCTGCTCATGTGGCAGATCACCGGCGACGGCGAGGCGACCGCCTTCGAGGGTGCGGCACTGATGGGCGCGTTCGTGGTGATCGCGGTGGTGGCGGTGTTCGAATGATCGTCCAGGGTGCCGGCGTCGCGTCGATATGACACAACTTTGCGTGCCCCGGCGGGTTGCGGGGAAATAGACCATCAATCAGGACGCATGTCCAATCAACGAGGAGGTTTCACCGTGAAGAGAGCGACAATCGGTCTGGGGACGTTTGCCGCCGTCGCCGCCGCCGGCTTCGGCGTGCTGACGTTCGCCGGTCCCGCCGGAGCCAAGTCCAAGTGCTCGGTCGTGCCCAAGTCCTCGCTGGTGCCCTATCTGATCTCGCCGTGTGCCGGCGCGACGGTGAAGGCCAACGGGACGGTCACGTTCCGGGTCCATGACGCCAACTCACAGGCCAGTCAGTACCCACCGTTCCTGAACCTCGCGACGCGCCGCGTTGTCAAGCACGGCGGCCAGCTGAAGCCGATCCTCAACGGCAACGGCCTCTTCGACCAGCTGCAGCCGATCGGCCACCACACCTGGACCTACACGTCGGTGCGTGAGGACTTCCCGACCTGGTTCGACAACCACGCGGGGACCTACTACGTCCAGGTCCAGCAGATCGATTCGCGCGCGAGCACCGGCACCTACTACGGGCCGATCACGAAGATCCACGTCCGCTGATCTGCGGGCGTCGCCCCGGCCCCGCCGCTCCCGGGCGGGGCCGGGGTGGGCTCTCTCTATGCTCAGACGTCGATGAGCATGGCCACCGACACCAC
>CAZZWJ010000060.1:0-805 GCA_964657875.1 uncultured Solirubrobacteraceae bacterium | reverse complement strand
TCGCCGGCTCGCCGGACCCTCCCGACGACGGCAAGCCGCTGCGCATCGGCGAGGTCGCCGAGCTCACCGGTACGACGCCGCGCACGATCCGCTACTGGGAGGAGCTCGGGCTGCTCGGGACCGAGAGTGAGCGTGCCGAGGGCAAGCACCGCTCCTACACCCCGGCCGAGGTGCAGCGGGTGTCGGAGATCGTGCGCCTGCGCAACCTGCTGGGCCTGTCGCTGGAGCAGCTCTCCTCGCTGCTGGAGGCCGAGAGCGCCCGCGCGCACCTGCGCCGCGAGCTCAGCCAGACCGAGTCCCCGGCGGAGCGCCGGCGGATCCTCGAACAGCTGCTCGGGCACATCAGCGGGCAGCTCGAGCTCGTCCGCGGGCGTCTCGGCGAGCTCACCGAGCTGGCGCAGGAGCTCGAGACCAAACAGGCGCTCGTGCGCGAACGCATGGCCGGGCTCGACGACTAGGCCGAGTTCCCGCGGTCGGGCCGGGTCCGGGGGCGGGCGAGGGGCTCCGTGGCGAGTGTCACAAGCCTGTTACATGCGCTGCGCCACGCTATATTGACGTCGTGTTGATCGACCCCCTGTCCGGGCGGTCGATCCACCGTCCTCATCGGGTACGCTCTTGCGCCCGGTCTCAGCCGTCACGCCACCGACTCACCGATTTGACCAGCCTACGTCCACTCATCGAGAGCGCACGCCCACGTGCCCTGCGCCACCCCGCACCGGCGGGGAATCACGTCCTGTGGACGTAGACGCGGTCGGCGCCGATATGCGCCGCTCACCCTCACTCGGCGCTCAGCTCGTCGGCGGGA
>CAZZWJ010000059.1:7346-11661 GCA_964657875.1 uncultured Solirubrobacteraceae bacterium | reverse complement strand
TAGCCCATCAGCCAGCCGTCGATCTTCAGTGACGCCTCGGGGCCCGTCCCGTACTCGGCGGTGCCGGTCTTCGCCCGGGTGCCGGCGGGCAGTCCGGTCCCCGCCGCGGTGCCGCTCTGCACGACCCCCAGCATCATCGGCCGCAGCCCGTCGACGATCGCGGCGGGCAGGCGGTGGGTCGACGCGTGGGCATCGGCGGCGGTGCCCTGGACGAGCGTGGGCGCGCGGGTGACGCCGGTGTCGATCGCGGCGGCGACGGTCGCCATGCCGAGCGGCGAGAACGTCAGGTCACCCTGGCCGATCGCGTCGGCGGCGAGCTGAGTGGCGCTCCCGGGGGCGCGGACGTTGGCGTAGAACGCCCCGAGCCCCAGGTGGGGGCTGGCGTTCAAGTCATACAGCCGGGCCGCCGCCGGATAGTCGCCGGCGGTGAGGTGGGCGGTCGCCAGGCCGATGAAGGCGGTGTTGCAGGACTCGATGAACGCCTGGGTGATCGTCGGCGTCGGCGCCTCGTTGCCGGCGTTGTGAAACGTCTCCCCGTCGACGGTGATCGTCGACGGGCAGCTGGCCGGGGACGCGGGCGTCAGCCCCTTGGTGAACAGCGCCGTCGAGGTGAGCACCTTGAACGTCGAGCCCGGCGGGTAGGCACCCTCCAGGGCGGTGTCGTAGGTCGTGATGGGGTCGGAGACGAGCGCGAGCACCCGGCCGGTCGAGGCCCGGACGGCGATCATCGAGACATTCGGCCGCGTCGCGGTCGCCAGCGCCGCCTCGGCCGCGCGCTGGACGCGCGGATCCAAGCTCGTGCGCACGTCGTGACCGGGTCGCCCCGGGTAGGTGGCCAGCCGCGTGATCGGGTTGGCGCCGGAGTCCGTCACGTTGATCTGGGTGCTCGGCGTCCCGGCGAGCGTCCGCTGCTGACTCTGCTCCAGGCCACTCTGGCCGACCACGCTCGTGGCGGTGTAGGGATACCCGAGCGCCTTGAGCTCCTGGGCGGTGATCGGCCCGACCGTGCCGACGACGTGGGCGCCGAGCTGGGCGGTGATCGCCGAGGTCTGGGTGCTCGTGCGAAACGTCGTTCCCGGCACCCGGTAGACGTTGTCGGCGCCCGGGGCGGAGCGCAGCTTCGCAAACCGCGCCGCCGAGACGGTGAACACGGGCTCGAAGTCGACGGGGCTGCGCTTGGCCGCGGCGAGCGCCTGGGTGACCGCGGCGCTCGGGGCGCCCGCGGCGAGCAGATCGGCGCGGACGGTGGCGACGCTCTTGATGCGGCTCCCGACGACCCCGACGCTCACCTGCGATCCGTTGCGGGTCAGCGGCACGCCACCGGCCCCGAGGATGCGCCCCCGCGCTGGCCACACCCGGTTCACCATGATCTGCTCCCCGGCGTGCAGCGACGGGTCGATCGTCGCCGGCGTCCAGACGACCCTCCAGGCGCGGTGGCGCTCGACCAGGTGCACGGTGCTCGTTGCCTGCCACGTCCCCACATGGGGCAGCGCGTAGGTCGCCGAGATGAGCGCCGAGGCGGTCTTCGCGCCGCTTGACTGGGTCGCCCGGGGGATCTGCAGCAGGCCGGCGCGCAGCGATACCCGCCTGACCCCGAGGGCGGAGAACACCTGCGCGTTGACGGCCGTGAAGTCCGCCGGCGGGTCGGCGACCTGAGCCCGCATCGCCGTCCAGTCCCCGTGGCCCCAGGCCGACAGGAACGCCGTCAACGTCGGCTGCGGCCGCGGCGCACTGCCCCCGCAGCCGGCGAGGCCGAGGGTCAGGGCGAGCAGTCCGCTCGCGATCGCCCAGCGGCTGATCATCCGCCGACGGGTGCGAATCGGGCGATGTCGGCGAGCGGCGAACACGGCAGCGCGCGATCGTACACCCCGCGGTCCTCGCCCCATCCCGGCGGGCGGCGCCGAGTTCTCGCCCATCCCCGGCCGACCGTCTCCCCCGCGCGTCATCATGGCGGCCTGTTGCCGCGTCCGGTGCATCCTGCGGGAGGCACCTGAACCCACCGACCCCTTCGGAGGCCCCTCGTGAAGAGCACCCCGCTCACCGATTCGCTCACCCAGCTCACTCGCTACGGACTGATGAACGCCTATCTCGTCCGCGAGGACGACGGATTCACGCTCATCGACACGACCGCGGGCCGGGGCGCCGACGGCCTGATCGCGGCGGCGAGCGCCGGCGGCGCACCGATCCGGCGGATCGCGCTCACCCACGGCCACAGCGACCACGTCGGTTCCCTGGATGCGCTGAAGGCGAGTCTCGGCGACGGCATCGAGGTGCTGATGCCCGAGATCGACGCGCGCATCCTCGCCGGTGAGAAGGTCGTCGAGGGCAAGGTCCCCGGCGGTTGGCCGAAGCTCACCACGACTGCCGACGTCCGCTTGCACGCCGGCGACCGGGTCGGGTCCCTGGAGGTCGTCGACAGCCCCGGCCACACCCCCGGCCACGTCGCGTTCCTGGACACCCGTGACCGCTCGCTGATCGCCGGTGACGTCTTCAGCACGGTCGGCGGGATGAACGTCTCCAGCCGGATCGCCTGGCGGTTTCCGCTCCCGACGCTCGCGACCTATGACCGGGCACGCAACCTGCAGTCCGCGCGAGCCCTGCGCGCGCTGGATCCGACCCTGCTCACGGTCGGCCATGGGGCGGCGGTGCGCTCACCGGGCGCGGCGATGGATGAGGCGATCGCCACCGCGGCTCGCTCGTTGTGAGAGTCGGCCGGCGGGGTAGAACGTGGGAATGCCATCGGTTCTGACAGTCCAAGACGTTCCGGAGAAGTCCCGGTATGAGATCGAGGAGGACGGTGAGCGGGTGGGGATGCTCGCCTACTACCTCGCCGAGGCCGAGGGTGAGATGTCACTCGTCCACGCCGAGATCGATCCCGCCCACGGAGGGCGGGGGCTCGGATCCAGGCTCACCGTCGGGGCGCTCAACGACGCGCGGGAGCGGGGCCTGCGCGTGCGGCCGCTGTGCCCGTTCGTCGTCGAGTACATCGCGCGCCATCCCGGCGAGTGGGACGACATCCTCGCCTGAGCCCGTCGCCTCGTCTGCCGGGCTCAGCCCCCGCCGCTCACCTGCGCGGCTCTGGTCGGCGCCCGCACCGTGAGCAGGCCGACGAGCACGAGCGCCACCCCGGCGAGCTGCAGCGACGTCGGCGTCTCACCGAGCAGGATCGCGGCCAGGGCCACCGCGCCGGCGGGCTGGACGGTGAGCAGGATCGAGGCGGTGGCGGCGGGCAGACGTGGCAGCGAGGCGCTGATGAGCATCCAGCCGAACACCTGGGAGCCGAGCGCGAGCAGCAGCAGCCAGCCGGTGCTCGGCCACGTCGGGACGAGATGCACGGTGCCGAGGACGAACCCGACGAGCAGCGAGCAGACCGCCGCGGCGGCGGTGGCATCGCACAGCGGGCCGGCGACGCGGCGCGAGTCCGCGCCGCCTCGGCGCAGCAGCAGCAGAAACCCCACATAGGCGACACCCGCGCCGACCCCGAGCGCGGTGCCCAGGCCCGCATGCGAGCCGTAGGACCCGTGCTCCAGGACGCCGGAGATGAGCAGCACCCCGACCCCCGACACCGGCAGCGCGACGAGCAGCCCGCGCGGCGGGCGCTCGCCGAGCAGCGCCCAGGCGACAAGCGGGACGAGCACCACCTGGATGTTGGCCAGAACCGTCGCGAGGCCCGCGCCGACGTCTCCGATTGACGTGTTCCAGAGCACGAGGTCACCGGCGAAGAAGACCCCGCTGAGCAGGGCGGGCACACGCTCACGCCATGACCGACGGCCGTGGCGGCGGTCCTCACGTGCGGCGAGGGCGATCAGCACCGGCAACGCGTAGACGCAGCGAAACACCGCCGCCGTCGTCGGGGTGGTGTGGCTGAGACGCACGAAGATCCCCGAGAACGCAATGGTCGCGGCGCCGAGCAGGGCGACCACTCGGGCGTCGCGCGCGCCGGAGCGCGGGCTGAGGCGCACCCGGCGCGGTGCGTCACGGAGGCTCATGTCGCCCGGGGGACGCTCGCGGCCGGCGCGCCGCTGAGCTGCCCGCCGGCGCAGTCGCCACAGGCCACCGCGCGCAGCCGCGGCGGCGCTCCGCGGCGCGAGCGCAGGCCGATCCCCCCGCCGATGCCGGCGACGACCAGCAGCCCCGAGCCGATCCCCATCGCGAGGTGAAACGCGCCCTCGGAGGCGTGCGCGGACGCCTCACGGGCCAGGGCGCGGTCGCCGGCCGGGATCGCGCGCGGGTCGATCTCGGTGAACGTGTGGCGGGCGGCGGCCCGCAACGCCGGCGCGAGGGCGAGCATCTCGGTCCAGTTCGGTTCGCCGCC
>CAZZWJ010000059.1:2845-7336 GCA_964657875.1 uncultured Solirubrobacteraceae bacterium | reverse complement strand
TGCTGGTCGGTTCCAATCTTTTTCGTCTGAGCAGTGTGCTCCTCGCCCGGCGCACTCGCCGTCGGCAGCCGGCCGTCGAGTGCCCGGGCGAGCGCCGTTCCGTAGTGCGCGGAGACGATCGCGCCGACCGCGGCGACGGCGAGCAGGCCCGCGGTGCGGGCGATCGCGTTGTTGATCGCGGAGGCGATCCCGGCCTCGGAGTCCGAGACGTCGCCGAGCACGGTGGCGGTGAGCGGCGCGACGGTGAGCGCGAGACCGAGGCTGAACACGAGCAGCGCCGGGAGCACGTCGCCCAGCAGCGAGACCGAGGTGCCGTAGCGCAGCATGAGCGCGAAGCCGGCGGCCACCAGCAGCGGGCCGATGGTGAGAAACCAGCGGGGTCCGAGACGATCCGCGAGCCGCCCCATCCGCGCCGACAGCACGAACATCACGACCGTCGGCACCAGTCCGGTGACGCCGGACTCAAGCGCGCTGTAACCGGCCACCTGCTGCAGATAGATGGTGACGAAGAAGCCGAGCAGGCCGATCCCGCTGTACATCGCGAACGTCTGGGCGTTGGCGACCGAGAAGTTACGCGACGCGAACATCGAGAGCGCGAGCATCGGCGCCCGGGTGCGGGCCTCGTGCGCGATGAAGGCCGCGAACAGCGCGATCCCGCCGACCAGCGCTCCCCACACCCCCGGGTCGCCCCAGCCGAGCACCGGCTGCTCGATCAGTGCGAACGAGATCCCGGTGAGCCCGCCGGCCGCCAGCCCCGCGCCCGCCCAGTCGATCCGGGTCGAGGGGGGGAGCGCCGTCACCCGGCCGGGCACCGCCACGCGACTGAGCACGAGTGCGATCACGACCAGCGGGGGGTTGATCGCGAAGATCCAGCGCCAGGACGCGATGTCGACGAGCTGACCGCCGAGCAGCGGTCCGACGAGCACGCCGATCCCGCTGAACGCGGTCCAGCGGCCGATCGCCCCGCCGCGCTCGGAGCGGGGGAACACGGCGACGATGATCGCGAGCGCCGACGGGGTGAGCAGCGCCCCCGCGACACCTTGCAGCGCCCGGGCGGCGATGAGCACGTCGATCGTCGGCGACAGTGCGCAGATCAGTGAGCCGATGCCGAAGCCGGCGACCCCGACGGTGAAGATCCGGCGCTCGCCGAGGCGGTCGGTGAGCGACCCGGCGAGCAGGATCAGTGCGCTCAGCGTGAGCAGGTAGGCGTCGGCGACCCATTGCTGGCTGGCGAAGCCGCCGCCGAGGGAGCGCCGGATCGCCGGCAGGGCGACGTTCACCGCCGAGGAGTCGATCGCGGCGATCGTGGAGGCGAGGATGGCGGCGGTGAGCGCGAGCCGGCGCTCGCGTGGGCCCACCGTCTCTCCGTCGGCGCTCACCGCCGGGCGGCGTCGTGATTGAAGCGGGCCCGGAACACGGTGGCGCCGGGCTCCGACTCCACGGTGAGGCTGCCGTGGTGGCGGTCGACGATGATCCGCCGCGCCGTGTCGAGGCCCAGGCCGGTGCCCTTGCCGACGTCCTTGGTGGTGAAGAACGGGTCGAACACCCGCCGGCGCACCTCGTCGGGCATCCCGGGGCCGTCGTCGGCGATGTCGACCTCGACGCAGTCGCCGTCTGAGCGGGTGGTGATCGTGATCTCCCCGGACTCCCCGAGCGCGTCGATCGCGTTGTCGAGCAGGTTCGTCCACACCTGATTGAGCTCGGAGCTGTAGACCGCCACCCGGCCGATCGCCGGGTCATAGTCGCGGGTGACCGTGATCGAGGTGTGCTTGAGCTTGTGGCCGAGCAGGGTGAGCGTCGTCTCCAGGCCCTCGCGCAGATCGACCTCGTCGACCTGGCCGGGCCGCGCGTAGGCGTAGCGCTTGATCGCGATCACGAGGTCGCTCATGCGCTCGGTCGAGGATGCGAGCTCGGAGGCGAGCTGGCGGGCGGCCAGCGACGCGGCGATCCAGCGCAGCACCGGCACGGTGAGCGGTCCCGCGGTGCCCGCCACCTCCGACACGTAGGCGACGTCGACGCCGCCGGAGGCGAACGTCGCGGCCATGTTCCACGGCTCCGGCACACCGAGCTGGGCGAGCGCGTCCCCGAGCTCGTCCTCGCGGTCTGACTGCGCGAGCGCCGACAGCGGCGTCCGCGCCGCGCAGCGCTGCTGGGCCCCGGCCTGCAGCGCGACCAGTTCGGCCGCCGTCTCGCGCTCGACCCCGGACTCGACGAACACCCCGACGGTCTCGGAGAGGATGACCAGTGACTCGGTGAGCTCCCGCGACGCCTGCTTGGCGGCGGCCGCGGGGTTGTTGAGCTCGTGGGCGAGGCCGGCGGCCATCGTGCCCAGCGCCTCCAGGCGCTCCTGCTGCTGCTGGCGGCGGGCGACGCGGGCCATCATCGGCTTCAGCTGCGCCATCGCCCGGCGGAACACCGCGCGGTGGGCGAACGCCAGATCCAGGAACGCCTCGGGCGCGAGCGTCGCGTAGCGAACCGGCGTGAGCGCGCGCAGGCCGATCGCGCTCGGGATCCCGAGCAGCGTCGGGACCGCCCCCAGCCACGTGGGGCCGACCTGCAGCCCCTGGCGGGCCTCGACCTCGCCGTCGAGCGCGAGCATCTCAAGCGTCCCCTCCAGCAGCAGCATCACCCCGCCGTCGACCGCGTTCTGCTCCAGCAGGCGCTCGCCGCCGTCGGCATCGTGCAGCGTCGCGGCGGCCGTCCAGTCCTCCAGCTCGGCATCGCCGAGCCCGTCGAACAGGTCGAAGCGGCGCAGCTGGGCGACCGTGGGGTGGGCGAGCGCCGTCATCCGTCGGCGAGGTACTGGTGGACGAAGGAGACCGCCATCGAGCCCTCGCCGACGGCGCTCGCGACACGCTTGATCGAGCGGGCGCGGACGTCGCCGGCGACGAACACCCCGGGCACGTTCGTCTCCAGCGTGTGAGGCGCGCGGCCGAGCGGCCAGCCGTGTGAGTGGGCGTCGACTCCGGCGAGGATGAACCCCTTCTCGTCACGGGCGAGGGTGCCGTCCAGCCAGTCGGTGCGGGGCAGGGCGCCGATGAACACGAAGCAGGCGTCGACCGCCTCGGTGCTGAAGCGGTCGTCCGGGCCGCGGATCTCGAGCGCCGCCAGGTGTCCGTCCTCCCCGTGGGCGCCGACCGCCTCGCTCCCCGTGCGCACCTCGATGTTGTCGATCAGGGCGATCTGCTCGATCAGGTAGTGCGACATCGATTTCTGCAGGTGGGAGCGCACGAGCATCGTCACCTTCCGGGCGTAGCCGGCGAAGTACACCGCGGCCTGGCCGGCGGAGTTGGCGCCGCCGATCACGACGACGTGCTGCTCGGCGCACGACCGGGCCTCGGTGAGCGCCGCGCCGTAGTAGATCCCCGCGCCGGTGAGCTCGGCGAACCCCGGGGCCGCGAGCTTGCGGTAGGAGACCCCGGAGGAGACGATCACGCTGTTGGCCGACAGCTGCGCGCCGCCGTCGAGCTCGATCACCCGCCCGGCGCCCTCGACGTGCAGCGCCGTCGCCTCCGAGACGGTGAGCAGCTCGGCGCCCAGCCGCCGCGCCTGGGTCTCGGCGCGCCGCGCGAGGTCCGAGCCCGACAGCCCCGACGGGAAGCCGAGGTAGTTCTCGATGCGACTCGACTGACCGGCCTGCCCGCCTGGCGCCTCGGACTCGATCATCACCGTCCGCAGCCCCTCCGACGCCCCGTAGACCGCGGCGGCGAGACCGGCCGGTCCCCCGCCGACGATCACGAGGTCGTAGTGGTCGGCCGACGGCGCCGAGGAGACGCCGAGCCGCGCGGCGAGGTCGACGATCGACGGCTGCTGCAGCGCCGTGCCGTCCTCCATCACGACGACCGGCAGGCAGTCCTCGCCCATCGCCGAGGCGGCGAGCAGCTGCCGGGCCTCGGGATCGCGTTCGACGTCCAGCCACCGTCCGGGCACGCGGTTGCGGGCGATGAAGTCACGCAGGTCGTGGGTCGCCCGGGAGAAGCGGTGACCGACCACGCGCACGCCGGTGCTCCCCCGCATCTCGGCCGTCGCGCGCCACATCTCCAGCAGGTCGGCGACGACCGGGTAGAGCCCCTCCTCCGGAGGGTCCCACGGCTTGAGCAGGTAGTAGTCAAGGCCCGCCTGGTTGATCGCGGCGATCGCCGCCTGGGTGTCGGAGTAGGCGGTGAGCAGGGCGCGGCGAGCTCCGGGGTAGACGGTCCGGGCACGCGTGAGCAGCTCGGTGCCCTGCATCGTGGGCATCCGCTGATCGGAGATGATCAGTGCGACGTCGTCGCCGCGGCGGCGCAGCTCGTCGAGCAGCTCCAGCGCCTCGGCTCCGGAGCCGGCCCGCACGATCCGGTGGCCCTCCCCGAAGCGCCGGCGCAGGTCCCGGGCGACGGCGGCCAGCACCTCCGGCTCGTCGTCGACGCACAGGATCGCGGGCCGTCTCGGTTCGCTCGCCGGGGTGGCGTCGACGGGCGCGGTGGCGGTCACCGGCGGGTCACCCGCCGA
>CAZZWJ010000059.1:0-2835 GCA_964657875.1 uncultured Solirubrobacteraceae bacterium | reverse complement strand
GTGGATCTCGTCGATCACCATCCCGATCTCGTCGACGAAGCACCAGCACCATTGCTCGCCGGGCTGCAGCGAGCGGATCAGCGGATGCGCGGCCGATCCGGCATGGCGGGTCGCGTGCCGCATCGGCGAGTCGTCACAGCACCCCACGTGGCCGCACTCCAGGCAGATGCGCAGGTGCATCCACTGGGTGCCCTCGCGCAGGCAGTCCTCGCAGCCGTCGACGCTCGCGGGCAGCTCGGTGACGGTGATCGTGTCCAGGTGGGTGCAGCCGGGGGTCGCCTCGCTCATCTCCCTGAGCATGACAAGGCCGTCAAGCCGTCTGGCCGGTGCGGAGGGTCGGCGTCGGCGGCACCACCCACGTGCTGACCGCATCGGGGTCGGCAACGACGCGGCAGCCGTCGCCGACCTGGAGGTCGGGGATCTCGAGCGTCCGCGCCCGCAGTTCGATATCGCCGTCGAGGACCACCACGATCTCGACGGTGCGCCCGAGATCGATGATGTCCGTGATCCGGCCGTGGCCGAGGTCGCCGTATCGCCCGCTGGCGTCCACCGTCCACGCTTCGGGTCGGAGTCGGAGGGCCTCGGGGGCCACCTGCCACAGCCGCCCCGGGCCGGCGACGTCCGCCACGATGTTGTCGATGCCGAGCAGGTGACCGATCTCGACCGAGGCGGGACGCCGGTAGACGTCACGACAGCTCCCGGACTGCAGGATCCGCCCGTCGCTGATGACCATGATCTCGTCGGCCAGCATCGCCGCCTCCTCCGGGTCGTGGGTGACGAGGACCGTCGAGAGGTTGACGTCGCGCTGCAGGCGGCGCAGCTCGCGGCGCAGGTGCGCGCGCACGGGTGCGTCGAGTGCGGAGAACGGCTCGTCGAGCAGTACCACCCGCGGGTCGCCGGCCAGAGCCCGCGCCAGACTCACGCGCTGGCGCTGTCCCCCCGACAGCTGTTCGGGGAGACGGTCCTGAAGGCCGTCGAGATGGAGGGTCTGCAGCCACCAGGCGGCCCGGGCGGGGTCCGCGTGGACTCCGAACATCACCTGCTGTGAGACTGTTTTACCCGGAATCAGGCCAAACCCCTGGGGCACGTAACCCAGCTGTCGGCGTTCGGGCGCGGTGGCGCTCACGTCGACCCCGCCGAAGGTGACGCGCCCCGCGTCTGTCCCGAGCATCCCGGCGAGAACCCGGAGCGCGACGGACTTGCCCGAGCCTGACGGTCCGACGATCGCGAGGCGGTGTCCGCGCTCCACGTGCGCCACCTGGAGTCGAAAGGTCCCGACGGTGGCGTCGATATCGAAGCCCACCGTCACCGCAGGCACGGCCACGGGCGGCAGCGGTGCCGCGGTCGACCGGCGGCGAGGGCGCCCGGGACGACGCACCCGGCCGATGGCGATCGCGAGGACCGCGACTGCAAAGGCGAGGAGCGTCGGCGCCTCGGCCTGCGAAAGCGGCGCCGAGGAGAAGAGGTTGTCGACGTAGACCGGAAGGCTGTAGGGGTGGTAGGCGAGGACGACGGTCGTGCCGTATTCGCCGAACGCCCGTAGCCACATCAGGATCATCCCGGTGCGCAGACCATCCGATGCGGCCGGCACCTCCACGCGCAGAAAACGCGCCAGCGGTCGGTGGCCGAGGGTGGCGGCGACGTCACTCAGGGAGGGGTCGACGGCTTGAAAGGCGCTGCGGGCGACCACGACCAGAAACGGCGCCGACACGAACGACTGGGCGATGACGACCCCGTAGAACGTCTGCGTGAGTCGCTCGCCGGAGAGCCGGCCCAGGAACGAGTACGGGCCGACGATGGAGATGAGCAGGATGCCGCTGATCAGGGGCGGCACGGCGAGCGGAAGCTGGACGACCGCCCCGACCAGTGAGGACAGCCACCCTCGCCGGTGGGCCAGGACGTAGGCCAGCGGAATGCCGGTCAGCACCCCGATCATCAGCGAGACGGTGGCGCCCTCGACCGACACCCGGAGGGCCGGCCACAGCCCGGCGGTGTTCCAGCCTTCGTCGGAGCCGGTGACGACGCGGACGAGGAACGCCCCCACCGGGTAGGCGAGGTACAGGACCAGCAGGGCGCCGAGCCACCTGAGGGGGCGCGGCGCCCGGTCAGTCGTCATCGATCAGAAGAGACTCTTCAGACCGCTCGGGATGTGGTTCCCGATCACCTTCGGAGGCGAGAGGATGTTGAAGTGGTCAGCTCTCATCTCCGCCTGGCCCTGGGAGCCCAGGAGGAATCTGATGAACGCCTCCGCCGCCGCGAGGTGGGGGGCGTTCCGGATCGTGGTGATGGTGTAGTCGCCCGCGAGGTCGGTCCCGGTGAGCTTGACGAACGGGCTGTGCTGGGAATTGGCGTCGGCCTCATACATGAACGATGCATCGAGTTGCCCGTTCTCGATGGCGGCCTGCTCGGTGTCCTCTGGATACTCATCCGACGTCTCCGTCGCGAGCTTCTTCAGGGCCGGCAGATGCTCCGTCGCCGCCGTCTCGGTCAGGGCCTTGGCGGCGAGCACGCCGCCGGGATCCTGGGTCGGGTCGGTCCGGCCGAGGCGGAACCCGGGCAGGGTGATCACCCTGTACCACGGCTCCGTCCGCAGATCCCGGGCGAACTTGCTCTTGGGGTAGTACGCGAGCACCTCGGGGGAGGTGGCGAAGTCGGCGTACCAGGAGACGAAGTCGCCGTTCTGGGGGCCGCGGATGGTGTTGTCCACCGCCGGCGAGGCGCTCACGAAGACGTCGGCGACGTCGACCTTGTTCTTGATGTCGGCGGCCAGGGTCGACGATCCACCGGACGTGTCGACCAGCGTGTAGCCGGTCGCGGCGTGAAACGCGGGACCCA
>CAZZWJ010000058.1:8353-11689 GCA_964657875.1 uncultured Solirubrobacteraceae bacterium | reverse complement strand
CCGGTCACTCCCACGCCGGCCGGGAGACCGAGCGCTCGGCGCTGCGGGCCGCGCTCTGCCTGATCGTCGCCTACATGATCGCCGAGGTGATCGCGGGAGCGCTCGCGGGTTCGCTGGCGCTGCTCTCAGACGCGGCGCACATGCTCACCGACGCCGTCGCACTCGCGATCGCGCTCGTCGCGTCGCGCCTCGCCGACCGTCCCGCCCGGGGATCGATGACGTTCGGCCTCGGACGGGCGGAGATCCTGTCCGCCCAGGCCAACGGGGTGACGCTGCTCGTGCTCGGCGTGCTGATCGTCGTCGAGGCGATTCGCCGGCTCGTCTCCCCCCCGCACGTGCACGGCTGGCCGGTGCTCGTGGTCGCATTGGTCGGCGTGCTCGTCAACCTCGCGGCGGCGGCGATCATCGCCCGCGGCAGCCGCGGGCCGGGGCAGCGCAGCCTCAACGTCGAGGGCTCCTATCGCCACATCGTCACCGACCTCTACGGCTTCATCGCGACCGCGATCGCCGCCGGGGTGCTGCTCGCCACCGGCTTCGCCCGGGCGGACGCGATCGCCTCGCTGCTGATCGCGGGGCTGCTCATCCACGCGAGCTGGGGACTGCTCAAGCAGTCGGGCCGGGTGTTCATGGAGGCCGCCCCCAGGGGGCTCGACGTCGACGCCATCGGCCGCGCGCTCGCCGGGCGCCGGGGCGTCGTGGAGGTCCACGACCTGCATGTCTGGGAGGTCACCTCGGGGTTTGCGTCGCTGTCGGCACATATCGTCGTCGAGGCCGGCGATGACTGTCACGACCGCCGGCGGGAACTCCAGGCACTGCTGCGCGAGCGCTTCGCGATCACGCACACCACGCTGCAGGTCGACCACGAGGCGGCGACCCAACCTCCCCTGCAGATCGAGCTGCCCGGGCCCGCAGCGGCCCGGTAGGATCGCCGCGATGAGGGTGGTGAAGCCGGGCGACGACCGTCCGACCCCGCGGGGGCTCGTCGGCGGGGCCGAGATCTCCCAGGCGACCGTCGAGGCGTCGAACATCTACATGGGCCGCTACCGCGTGCCCCCGGGAACTCGCTCGCTTCCGCACTACCACGACGGCTGTGAGAGCGCCCTGTACATGCTCACCGGCGGGATCCGGATCCTGTGGGGCGACCACCTCGAGCAGTCGCTGGAGCTGACCGCCGGCGACATGCTCTACGTGCCGCCGCGGGTCACCCACGTGGTGCAGAACACCGCCGCCGAGGCGCCGGCCGAGTACGTGGTGGCGCGTGACTCACCGCACGAGGACGCGGTCGTCGTGCCCTGGGCCGACGAAGCCGCGTGAGCGCCGGCGGATGACCGTCCGCAGCTCCGACTCACTGGCGGGCACCGGCGGCTTCGCCCTGTTCGCGCAGTCCTGGCTGCCCGAGGCGGGGACGGCGATCCGCGGGACGGTCGTCATCGTCCACGGCTTCGGGGAGCACTCCGACCGCTATGACCACGTTGCCGACCGCCTCGCCGACGAGGGGTACGCGGTCAGTGCCGCCGACCACCGCGGTCATGGCCGCTCGCAGGGGCCGCGGGCGGTGATCGAGACCGCCGCGCTCGTCGCCGACGTCGATCAGCTCCTGCGCCGCAGCGCAGGAGCTCACCCCGGGGTGCCGGTGTTCCTGCTCGGCCACAGCCTCGGCGGGATGATCGCGATCGCCTACGCGCTCGCCCACGGTGAGCGACTCGACGGGCTGATCCTGTCGGGCCCGCTGGCGGCCGTCGACGCCTCACCGGCGCTCGTGCGGTTCGGCCGGCTGCTGTCGGCGGTCGCCCCGCGCGCGCCGACCCTGGCCCTCGACGCCCGCCTGGTCAGCCGCGACCCCGAGGTGGTCGCCGCCTACCGCGCCGATCCGCTCGTCCACCACGGCCGGATCCCCGCCCGCACCGCGGCCCAGATCACCGAGACGGTGCAGCGCCTCCCCGACGCGATCGCCGCGATCACGGTCCCGACGCTCATCCTCTACGGCACCGCCGACGGTCTGTGTCCGCCGCGCGGGAGCGTCATGGTCGCCGAGCGGCTCGGCGCCGACGACATCACCGTGCGCGCCTACGAGGGCCTCTACCACGAGGTCCTCAACGAGCCCGAGCGCGAGACGGTGATCACCGACGTCGTCGAGTGGCTGGCGCCGCGTGCGCCGGCGACCGGCCGTTCCTGAGATCGAGCTCAGGCGAACGGCGCGAGCGTGATCCCGTGGTCGGTGAGCGACCGGCGCACCGCTCCGGCGAGCGCGACCGCCCCCGGGCTGTCGCCGTGCACGCACAGCGACGTCGCGCGGATCGTGATCGGCGTCCCGTCTTGCGCGTCGATCGGCTGACCATCGGCGATCCGCCACGCCCGCTCGGCGACGCGCTCGGGGTCGGTGATGACCGCGCCGGGTTGTGAGCGGGGGACGAGCCGGCCTTCGGCGGTGTAGGCGCGGTCGGCGAACGCCTCGGCGACCACTGGGATCCCACGCTCGTCCATCACCGCCACCGACGGGCTGGCCGCGAGCGTGAGCACCACGAGCCCCGCGTCGAGCGCATCGACGGCGTCGGCCAGCCCGCCCGCGAGCTCTGGGCCCTCGGCGATGTCGTGATAGAGCGCGCCGTGGGCCTTGACGTAGCGCACCGTCGTGTGGTGGCGGGCGCAGATCGCCTGGAGGGCGCCGACCTGAAAGAGGACGTCGGTGACGAGCTCGTCGACGCTCACCGCCAGGTGACGGCGACCGAAGCCGGTGAGATCGGGATAGGCGACGTGGGCGCCGATGCTCACCCCGGCGCCCGCGGCGAGCGCGACCGTGGCGTCCATCGTGCGCGGGTCGCCGGCGTGGAAGCCACAGGCGATGCTCGCGCTCGTGATGTCGCCGATCAGCCGGGCGTCGTCACCGAGCGCCCAGCGCCCGAACCCCTCCCCCATGTCGCAGTTGAGGTCGATCACCCCGGCCACGCTACCGGCGAGCGGATCGGGGAGACTGCCGGAGTGCGCTTTCTGCCCGCCGGACCCCGGGCGCTGCTCGTCGAGCTCGACGACCTCGACGCGATGCGCGCGCTCGCCGCCGAGGTGGGGCGGCGCCGGGAGCGCGGCTGGGCGCCGTCGCTCGTCGATGTCGTCCCCGGGGCCCGCACGGTGCTCCTCGACGGCCTGGACGACATCCCGGGGGCGATCGCCGACCTGCGGAGCTGGGCACCGGACGGCGACGACCCGCGGGTGGACGCGACCCCGGGCGTGACCGCCGACGCCGACGCCGACGACGACCTCGACGCCGGCGCCGGCGCCGGCGCGGCAACGATCGAGATCCCGTGTCGCTACGACGGGCCCGACCTCGCCGAGGTCGCG
>CAZZWJ010000058.1:3676-8253 GCA_964657875.1 uncultured Solirubrobacteraceae bacterium | reverse complement strand
GGCAACGATCGAGATCCCGTGTCGCTACGACGGGCCCGACCTCGCCGAGGTCGCGAGCGCCTGGGGCGTGTCCGTCGCCGAGGCGATCGAGATCCACACCGACACCCGGTTCACGGTCGCGTTCTGCGGCTTCGGTCCCGGCTTCGCCTACCTCTCCGGACTCGACGGTGAGCGATCGGTGGCGCGCCGCGCCAACCCGCGCCCACGCGTCCCGGCCGGCAGCGTCGCCCTTGCCGGCGAGTTCACCGGGATCTATCCGCGCCCGTCGCCCGGCGGGTGGCAGATCATCGCGAGCACCGAGGCGGTCCTCTGGGATCCGGATCGCGAGCCGCCGGCGCTGCTGATCCCCGGTCGGCGCGTCCGCTTCCTCGACCTCGACACCGACCGGCGATGAGCGCCGGGCGGACCCTCACCGTCCTCCGGGCGGGCGCGCTGACGACGATCCAGGACGACGGGCGACCCGGCCTCGCCCACCTCGGCGTTGGGCGCTCGGGCGCGCTTGACCGTGACGCCCATCACCTCGCCAACCGGCTCGTCGCCAACCCCGAGGGGTCACCGGCACTGGAGACGACGCTCGACGGGGTCACGGTCGTCCTCGACGCGCCGGGGGTGATCGCGGTCGCCGGCGCGGTCGCCGACGTCCACGTCGACGGACGCGAGGTGGGCTGGGGCGTCCCGGTCCACGTGGCCGGCGGGCAGCGGATCGAGGTCGCTCGGGCCCGCCGGGGCGTGCGCAGCTACCTGGCGATCGCGGGGGCGATCACGGCCGCGCCGGTCCTCGGCAGCGCCTCGACCGACCTGCTGTCGGGCCTGGGGCCGCCGGCGCTCGCGACGGGTGACGTGCTCACGCTCGGCACGCCGAGCGGCCCCCCGCCGGCGATCGACATGGCTCCGTATCCGCAGCCCGCCGACTCCACCCGGCTCACCCTCCACGACGGCCCACGGCGCGACTGGCTCACGCCGGCGGGCGCCGGCACGCTCACGAGCGCGGCGTGGACGGTCTCACCCGAGAGCAACCGGATCGCCCTGCGCCTGCAGGGAGACGCGGTGCAGCGGGCGCACCGACGCGAGCTGCCCAGCGAGGGCATCGTGCTCGGCGCCGTGCAGTCGCTTCCCGACGGCGGCCTCGTCGTGTTCCTCGCCGATCATCCGACGACCGGCGGCTACCCGATCGTCGCGGTCGTCGACCCCGGCTGCCTGGGCGCCTGCGCCCAGGCGCGACCGGGCAGCCAGGTGAGGCTGCGCTGGGCGCGCGGCTCAGGCTGAGTCGCGCAGCCGGCCGGCGCGCGCGGCGCGCAGCGTGCCCCGCGCCCCGAGCGCGACCATCTCGGAGTGCATCGCCCGGATCCGTTCCAGGATCGCGTCCGCGGACTCCTGCTGGCGCTCACGCGACGGGTCGGGATCGACGCTGAACTGCAGCGGCGGGCCGTAGCGCACGATCACCTTGGGCAAACGGCCGCGCCGCCAGTTGCGGGCCTGGTGGGATCCGAGGATCGCGACCGGGACCACCGCCGCGCCGGACTGCAGCGCGAGCCGGCCGATGCCCGGCTTGGCAGTCGGGGCCAGCTCGCCGTTACGCGACCGCCCCCCCTCGCAGTACATGCCCAGCGCCCCGCCGCGCTGCAACACGGCGAAGGCGGTGGTGAACGCCTCCTCGTCGGCGACCCCGCGCCGGACCGGGAACACACCGCCGTGGGTGAAGATCCACTGCGCGGGCCCGGGCGTGAACAGCTGGGACTTGGCCATGAACTGGATCCGGCGGTGGATGAACCCGGCGGTGAAGAAGTGGTCCATGAACGACGCGTGGTTGGGCGCGAAGATGACCGGGCCGTCAGGGACGTTCTCCCGGCCGATCGCGCGCGCCCGGAAGGCGACGAGCGCGTTGAGCATCGTCACCGCGCGGACCGCCTCATAGACGGCCGGGTTGGGCTCCCCCGCCCGCGTCCGCGCGTGAAACGGCGCGAAGTGCTCAGCGGGCCGCTCGTCGCGGTAGCGCTGCTCGCGGATCTCGACGTCGGGCATCGCGGGCGACTGTACCGGTGCGCTGTGCGCAGTTACCCCTGGAGCGGCAGCACGAGCGCCGGGCGATCGATCACGTGATCGCCGCCGGTCGAGACCACCGAGGTGCCGATCGCGAAGAACTCGATGACGTGCGATCCCCAGCCGTGGCTGCGCTCGATGATGCGAGCGCCGACGATCCCCTCCGACTGCAGTTCGTCGGCCTCGTTCTGCATCCGCTCCATCGCCAGCTCGCGGGCCTCGTACAGCGCCTGGGTGAAGTTCGGCATCTCGACGTTGCGCCCCGCCTGGCGGATCGTCTGCATCATCCCCTGGCGCGCGACGTGGTAGACGCAGTTGCCCATCACGAGACCCGTCGGGCGATAGCCGGCCCGCAGCAGCGTCGAGAAGTCCTGACCGGACAGGTCGGAGGTGAACGGGCGACCGTTGGGCGCCCGGTGCAGCACCCCCTCGCGATGGCGCACTGCGGTGCCGACGGCGATGAACTCGGCGAGGTCGGCGCCCCAGTCATAGCGTCCGATCTCCAGCCGCACGCCGACGATCCCGTCGGCCCCGAGCTGATCGGCCTCCTCCTCCATCCGCGTCATCGCGAGCTCGCGCGCGTGGTACATCGCCTGGGTGAGGACCGCCATCTCCTGGTTGCGATTCCAGGAGGCCTGCTGAAAGCCGATGTGGTAGATCGAGCTCCCGAGCACGAGCCCGACGGGCTCAAAGCCCGACTCCTTGACGAGCAGGAACTCGTTCACCGACAGATCCGAGGTGAAGAAGCCGCGCGCCGCGTCCTGCTTCATCCGCGCGATCCGTTCCCGTCCCGACGCGGGGATTCCCTCCATGGAGCCGGCCTGATAGCCGGCCGCGTGCGGCGCCGCCTGCGCGGGCACGGCGGCCCCGGGGCTCGCCGGCGGTGGGGACCCCGGCTCGTCGTCGCGTTTACCGAACAGCGGCATCTGTTTCTCCTAACCGTTGAGCAGGCGCTCAAGCGCCTGGCGAGTGGTCTGGCTGCTGCGGGCCTGAGCGGCGAGCGCGCCGCTGAGCCGGCGCAGCCATTCGTCGGTGTCGACGGTCTCGTTCTTGAGCACGATCCCGCCCGAGGTCCGGGCGCACACGGTCTGCAGCATGCCGTCCTGAGCCCGCAGCTCCAGGCGCTCGCTCTCGGTGGCGACCGAGATCGACCGGACCGTCCGCGGCCCGCGCAGACCCGAGCGACGGCGGTCGACGCGGACCCCGCCGGGCAGCGCCTGCTCGAGCTTGACCGCGAGCGCCTCGACGAACGCGTGCAGGTCGGAGGAGTCGGCCCGCAGCGAGGCGGACAGGAGGTCGATGTCGAGGCCCGGTTGGTCGTCGCTCACGGTCACCGGCGAGCCTACGCGTTCACGGACCGCCGCGCCGAGGCGTCCTGTCAGAATGGCGGCGATGATCGACATCAAGGCGCACATCACGGGAGCCGTCTGGACGATCGAGGTCGCGGTCGGCGACACCGTGGCGGAGGGCGACGCGGTCGTCATCCTCGAATCGATGAAGATGGAGATGCCCGTCGAGGCCGAGGACCCCGGCGTCGTGCGGGAGATCCGCTGCAGCGAGGGCCAGTCGGTGTCTGAGGGCGACACGCTCGTCGTCCTTGACTGAGAGCGGTTGCGGCGGGCAGCTGCTCGTCGACGAACCCGCACCCCACGTCGTCCGGCTCACCATCTCCCACCCCGCGCGCCGCGGCGCTCTGGACCACGCGATCCTCGACGCGTTCACGCGCACCCTGCCCGAGCTCGACGCCCGCTGCGTGATCATCACCGGACGGGACGGGATCTTCTCAGCCGGTTACGACATCGCCGGGCTGTCGTCGCCGACGTTCGCCGGTGACGCCGAGCAACTCGTCGCCCAGCCATTCGCCGGAGCGCTGGCCGCGATCGACGACTACCCCTACCCGACGCTCGCGGCCCTCAACGGGTCGGCGATCGGGGGCGGTCTGGAGCTCGCCCTCGCCTGTGACCTGCGGATCGCGACCGCCGAGGCGCGGATGGGGATGCCGCCCGCGCGGCTGGGCCTCGTCTACTCCCACACCGGCATCGGGCGCTTCATCGAGGCGATCGGAGCGCCGCGCACGCGGGAGCTCTTCCTCGTCGGCGGGCGGATCGACGCCGCCACCGCGCTGCAGTGGGGCCTGGTCAACTCCGTCTGTGACGCGGCCGAGCTCCCCGACGCCGCCCTCGCGCTCGCCACGCGCATCGCCGACAACGCGCCCCTCGCCCAGACCGGGAACGTCCGGGTGATCGACGCGGTGCTCGATGGGCTCACCGCCTCCACCGAGCGTGAGCTGCTGGCGCTGCGCAGCGCGAGCTTCGCCTCCGAGGACTTCCGTGAGGGCGTGCGCGCGTTCGCCGAGAAGCGCCCGCCGCGGTGGCGGGGACGCTGAGCGCGCCGCGCGCAACGTTGCCCGCCGCCAGGTGTTTGAAGTCGACCGTGAGACGCGCCGCCATCCCCATCCGGTCGCGTCGCCGCGTGGGCGCCGGCCTCATCGCCCTCGTCATGTGCGCCCTCGGGCTCACCACCCCGGCAGGCGCTTG
>CAZZWJ010000058.1:0-3666 GCA_964657875.1 uncultured Solirubrobacteraceae bacterium | reverse complement strand
CACGGCGCCGTGAGCATGGCCGCGACCTCGACCGAGAGCGTGAGCGGCACGCTGCGCGACGCCGCCGGGCGTCCGTTGGCCGGGATGCGCATCGAGGCGGTACCCGCGGGCAGTGACGGTTGCGCGGTCGGCTGTGTCTCGACCGACACGACCCCGGGCGGGGCGTTCACCCTGCCGGGTCTCACCGACGGCAGCTTCACGATCGACGTCGTCGACGGACTGGCCACGGTGACCCTTCGACCGCTCACCGTGACGAGTACCGCCATCCCCGGCCCGCTCACCCTCACGCTCGGCCCGGCTTCGGTCCCCGCCGCCACCTCGGCCATCCACGCCCGCCAGGCACTGGCCTGGCTCAACGCCGAACGCCGCCGGGCCGGGGTGCCCGCCGGCGTCGTGCTCAACCCGCGCTGGTCGCTGGAATGCGCGGCCCACGACCGCTATGAGCAGCTCAACGCGACGCTCGCCGCCGGTGAGGACCCGACCGCCGCCGGCTATTCGGCGGGCGGTGCGTGGGCGGGCCTCAACAGCGATCTCGCCCAGGGCGACTGGACCGCGGCCGCCTCACCGTGGCGCGATGCGCCGGTGAGCCTGCTCGCGTTGCTCGCGCCGAGTCTCAGCGTCACCGGAATCGACGACTCCGCCGCCCGTCAGTGCGCGGTCAGCTTCCCCGGGATGCTGCGACCCCCCCCGCCGCACGACACGATCCACACCGTGCCCGCGGCGGGCGCGCGCGGCGTCCCGACGTCCGAGATCGCGCGGGAGTCCCCGTACACGCCGGTGCACTTCATCGGGCTGCCCGCGACGGCCCGGACCGGGCCCGAGCTGTTCGTCTATCTGAACCGCACCGGCGAGGTGGGACAGGCGCCGGTGACGGTCACCGCCGCGACGTTGCGCGACGCCGGTCACGCGGTCCCGGTGCGTTGGGTCGACACGACGACGCGCACCCTCGGTCCCGACCTCGCGGGCGCGATCCTGATCCCGCTCTCCGCGCTCACGCCGGGGACCCGCTACCGCGCTTCGGTGTCGATCAGCGACGGCCCGACGACGGTCACCCGGACCTGGTCGTTCACCACCGCGTGACCCGGCCGCGCCGGGCGGGCAGACCGGTCAGTCCTCGTAGGGGGCGAAGTCGCCCTTGCGAGCCCCACACACCGGACAGAACCAGGTGTCGGGGATGTCTGAGAACTCGGTGCCCGGCGGAATCCCGCCGTCCGGATCGCCTTCTTCGGGGTCATAGATGAACCCGCATGACTCACACATGTATTTCATCGTCGCGAAGGGTACCGCGCCGCGGGTGTAGGGTCGGCGGATGGCCACCGGCGACCCGAAACCCGATCAGCCGCTGTACGACGGCGCGACGGTCGCCGCCCGCCTCGCGGCGACCGTGATCCTGCTGCGCGCGGGTGAGCAGAGCCTCGAGGTGCTGCTCGTGCGGCGCACCCCGCGGGCGCGGTTCATGGCTGGAACCTGGGTGTTTCCGGGAGGCGCCGTCGACCCGGGTGACGGCGAGGGGCAGCCGGGACTGCGGGCGGCGGCCGCCCGGGAGCTGTCCGAGGAGGCCGGGATCACGCTCGGGCCCGATCCCGAGCTCGTCATCTTCTCCCACTGGATCACCCCCGAGCGGGTGAAGATCCGCTACGACACGTGGTTCTATCTCGCGTTGCTGTCCGACGATCAGCCGCCGCGGGTCGACGGCCGGGAGATCGTCGACGCGCAGTGGCTGACGCCCGCCGACGCGCTGGCGCGCTCCGCGCGCGGGGAGATGGAGATCGTGTTCCCGACCCGCAAGCAGTTGGAGCGCCTCGCCGGCTTCAGCTCACCCGACGAGCTGCTCGCCCATGCCCGTCACGCGCCGGTCCATCCCGTCCAGCCCCGCGTCCTGGGCAGCGGGGAGCAGGCCCGGATCGTGCTGCCCGGAGAGCCCGGCTACGACGATTAGCGCGCCCGCGCGCACGCCCGGGTCAGGTCAGGTTCGTGAGGTTCGGCAGCCCGATCGACTGGATCCAATTGCTGACCGCGATGTTGAGCACCGTGAACTCACCGGTCCAGATGAGCACGCCCATCGTGATGAGGATCGCCCCGCCGAGACCGATCACGACCGGATAGTGGCGCTTGACGACGGCGAACGCCGAGGTCGCGGTTCCGAACGCCAGGGCCGCGACGAGGAACGGGACGCCGAGCCCGGCGCAGTAGACGACCATCAGGATCGCGCCTCGGGAGGCGGAGCTCGAAGTGCTCGCGAGCGCGAGGATCGCCCCCAGCGTGGGACCGAGGCATGGCGTCCAGGCGAGTGCGAACGCGGCGCCGATGAGCATCGGTCCGCCGCGCCCGGCGCGCTGCACGAGCCGCTCGACATGCCATTCGCGGCTGAGCGCCGGCACGAACGGAGCGGCGACGAACAGCAGACCCAGGAGCACGATGACCGCACCGGAGATCTTCAGCGCCGTGGGGCCGACGAGCGCCGCGTGCAACGCGCGCTGTCCGAGCAGCCCGAGCACGATGAAGATGAACGAGAAGCTCGCGATGAACAGCAGGCTGGGCCCGATCACCCGCCGGGCGCGGATCTCGTCCGGACGACCGCCGGCCACCGCGGAGAGATAGCCGGGAACGAGCGGCAGCACGCAGGGCGACAGGAACGAGACGAGCCCCGCGATGAACGCGACCGGAATGCCGATGCTCGACGCCGCGCTCATGCCGCTCAGGCTACCGGCCGCCGCCTCGGTGACGCGTCGGGCCTTGCTGTCCGCCGGGGCCGCTCGTTAGAGTTGCAGCGGGATCCTTGTGGAAGCCTCTGCCCTCCCAGCATCCGCCGGACTGACGCGTGCCCGGCTCGGGCTCGGCGCCCCGCTGTTGCGTCTGCGACCCGACGAGCAGCTCGTGTCGCTGTTCCGCGCCGGTAACGAGGACGCGTTCCGCGTCATCCACGACCGCTACCGCGCGCGCATGCTCGCCTACGCGCGTCAGATGCTCGCCTCCAGCTCGGCGGACGCCGAGGATGTCGTGCAGGAGATCTTCGTCCGCGCCTACGCGGGACTGCGGGCCAATCAACGCGACCTCGCGCTGCGCGCCTGGCTGTACCGCATCGCCCACAACCGCTGCGTCGACGAGCTGCGCCGGCCGCGTCCGCTCGTCGTGGAAGCCGTCGAGGACCTGCGTGAGGCACCGGGGCCCGATCCCCACGCGCGGGTCGAGCAGCGCGAGGCGCTGCGACGTCTGATCGTCGACGTCCAGCACCTGCCCGAGCAGCAGCGATCGGCGCTGCTCATGCGGGAGCTCGGCGGTATGCCCTACGCCGACCTCGCGGGCGCCCTCGGGGTGTCGGTCCCCGCGGTGAAGTCCCTGCTCGTGCGGGCCCGGGTCGGACTCGCGCAGGCCAACGAGGCGCGCGACACCGCCTGCGCCTCGATCCGCGAGGACCTCGTCGTCGCCCACGACCGCGGCGTCCGGGCCAACGGCCGCGCCCGTCGTCACATGCGTGACTGCAAGGATTGCCGGCGCTTCCGCACCGAGGTTCAGGGCGTGAGTCGCAACCTGGGGCTGCTCATCCCCGCCCTGGGGCCGCTCGCGGTCGCCGCCAAGCTGATCGGGCTCGGTGGGATCGGCAGCGGGGGAAGCGCGGCCGCGGGCTCCGGCACCGGTGCCGCCGCGGGAGCCACGGTGACCGCC
>CAZZWJ010000057.1:0-11837 GCA_964657875.1 uncultured Solirubrobacteraceae bacterium | reverse complement strand
GAGCTGAGGACGAGTTGCGATCGGCGGCGGGTCATGGGAAGGTGAGCGCCCGTGCGGGTCGTCAACGTGTTCGACTGCGAGCTTTCAGAGGGGCCCGGGCGTGAGGGCTTCTGGTTTCGGGCCGCCGAGCTGCGACCCGAGCTCGACGCCGTCCGGATCGGCGCCGGGGTGTATGAGGCCCGTGCGGGCATCCCGATCTGGCCCTACCACTACCACTACCCGGACGAGGAGTGGCTGTACGTCCTGGACGGCGCTCCGGTCCTGCGCGACACCGACGGTCGGCGGGCGCTGAAGGCCGGGACCGTCGTGTGCTTCCCGACCGGCCACCGCGGGGCGCACACCCTGGAGGGCCCGGGCCGGTTCATCCTCTTCTCCGACGTGCGGTCCGCCGGCCCGTTCGTCTCGGTCTACCCCGACTCCGACAAGGTGTCGGTGGTCCCCGGGATGGAGCCGGAGGGTCTCAACGCCCTGCGGCTGCGCCGTGCCGGTTCAGTCGACTACTGGGACGGAGAGGGTGAGGGGCCGGTCGCACCGGCGCCGGTGGTGCGGGAGGCCGCTGGGGTAGCCGGGCCGGCGGCGGTCAGCGTCGACGATCTCACCTTCGAGCCGGGGGACGGGTGGCGGTGGGGGCCGCTCGGCGGCCCGGTGGGCGCCGCCCAACTCGACGCGGCGGTCCTGGAGCTCGACCCCGGAGCGGACGTCGGCGCCTACCGCTATGACGTGGGGCGCGAGCTCTGGCTGTTCGGACTCACCGGCGTGACGACGGTGCAGCACGCCGCGGGAGAGACGGCACTCTCACCCGGCGATGTCGCCGCTCTGCCCGAGGGCCCGGCCGGAGGACGCGCGCTGCACAACCGCAGCCACCAGCCGGCTCGCCTCCTCCTGCTCTGGACGACCGGCTTCCCCTCGGCGAGCTGTCACCCCGCAACCGACGAATGGGTGCTGCGTCCCGCGCCCGGCGCCGAGGAGATCCGCCTGCGGCGTGGCTCGTCCTGAACGCCTCGACGCGTGGGCTACCTGGCGCCCTCCGGCCAGGAGGGGTGGTCGTAGTAGCCGACCAGGCGCTCGCCCACGCGAATCTCGACGATCTTGGTGAAGTGGCCGTTCACGGGCCGTGAGAAGGTCACCGTCGTCTTCACGGGGGTCTGGGTGCCCGACGCACAGTTGGGAACGCAGCCCTGGATATCGCTGATGCCGTGCCCGACGGCGGACGTCTCATTCCAACGCCACCGAAGACCGGTGACGATGTTGCCGCCATCGCCGCTGAAGAAGACGTCGCGGGGCTCGATGCCCGAGTAGTCCCTGAAGATCACTCGGGGCAGGGCGCGATCCGGGTGGGCTCGGTGGGCGAACGCCTGGGGAGCGCAGACCACTCCGGCCGCTGCGACACCGACCACCGCCGTGAACGCTCGAACACGCACCGCTCTCTCCCCTGTTCGGGCCGGTTCCGACCGGCCGTGATGACTCGCGAGAGGGTACGCGCCGGATGGGCGTTGTCAACGCATCGCCCAAGCGCCCATAAGCTCGCTGACGTGACCGAGGTGCCCGCCTACGACGAGCTGACGCTCCAGGACGAGCATCGCCTGAAGGCCCGGAAGTTCGAGCCGATCGAGCAGACCTATTCGAGCCGCGACAGGGCACGGCGACGGCGGGCGGCGGTTCCGACCGTGATCGAGTACCCCGCCGAGCTGCCGGTGAGCGCGCGTCACGACGAGCTGCTGGCGACGATCCGGGATCACCAGGTGGTGATCGTCGCGGGCGAGACGGGGTCGGGGAAGACGACCCAGCTGCCCAAGATCTGCCTGGAGCTGGGGCGGGGAATCCGCGGGGCGATCGCCCACACCCAGCCGCGACGTCTGGCGGCGCGGACGGTCGCGGAGCGGATCGCCGACGAGCTCGGGGTCCCGCTGGGCGCCGCGGTCGGATACGCGGTGCGTTTCCACAACCGCTCAAACGCGGACACGCTGCTGCGGGTGATGACCGACGGGCTGCTGCTGGCCGAGATCACCCATGACCGGCTGCTGCACCGCTACGACACGGTGATCGTCGACGAGGCGCACGAGCGGAGCCTCAACATCGACTTCCTGCTCGGCTACCTGAGCCTGATCCTGCCCCAGCGCCCGGACCTCAAGGTGATCATCACGAGCGCGACGATCGACGTCCAGCGCTTCTCCGAGCACTTCGGCGATGCGCCGATCATCGAAGTGACGGGACGGACCTATCCGGTCGAGGTCCGCTACCGACCCCTCGAGGAGGACGCCGATGAGATCGACGCGATCGGCGACGCGGTGCAGGAGCTCCAACGCGCGGGACGGGGCGACGTGCTCGTGTTCCTCTCCGGGGAGCGCGAGATCCGCGATGCCGCCGACGGGCTGAGCGGGCGCCTGGGCGCGAAGGCGGAGATCCTGCCGCTGTTCGCCCGCCTGGGCAGCCGCGAGCAGCAGCGCGTGTTCCGGGCGGGGAACGGCAACCGCGTCGTGCTCGCCACCAACGTCGCCGAGACGTCACTGACCGTCCCGGGGATCCGCTCGGTCGTCGACGTCGGGACGGCCCGCATCTCCCGCTACAGCTCCCGGCTGAAGATCCAGCGGCTGCCGATCGAGCCGGTGTCGCAGGCGAGCGCCGATCAGCGCATGGGGCGCTGCGGGCGGACCGCCGACGGCATCTGCATCCGGCTCTATTCCGAGGCTGACTTCGCCGAGCGCCCGCGCTACACCGACCCCGAGATCCGCCGCACGAACCTCGCCTCGGTGATCCTCCAGATGGCGGCGCTCGGGCTCGGGGACATCGAGGGATTCCCGTTCATCGAGCCGCCCGACCGCCGGCAGATCCGCGACGGGGTCAACCTGCTCTCAGAGCTCGGCGCGCTCACCGCCGACCGCCGCCTGACCCCTCTCGGGCGCCGGCTGGCCCGGCTGCCGGTCGACCCGCGGATGGGGCGGATGGTGCTCGAGGCCGACCGTCGCGGCTGCGCCGAGGAGACGGTCGTGATCGCGGCCGCGCTGTCGATCCAGGACCCGCGCGAGCGACCGCTGGAGCAGCGCGGGCAGGCCGACGCCGCGCACGCGCGATTCGCCGACGAGGACTCCGACTTCCTCGCCTACCTGAACCTGTGGCGCCACCTCGAGCGTCAGGGCCGGGCCCGCTCGCGCAGCCAGTTCCGCAGGATGCTCAGAGACGAGCACATCAACTATCTGCGCGTGCGCGAGTGGCAGGATCTCGTCGAGCGCCTGCGCGCCGCCGCCCAGGACGTCGACGTCCACTTCCAACCCGGCGCGACCGCCGAGCCGAGTGACATCACGATCGCGCTGCTGAGCGGCCTGCTCTCGCACATCGGTCTGCGTGACAAGGCGAAACGCGACTACCTCGGCGCCCGCGGCGCGCGCTTGGCGATCTTCCCGGGTAGCGGCCTGGCGAAGCGGACGCCCGACTGGATCGTGTGCGCGGAGCTGGTCGAGACCTCGCGGCTGTGGGGAAGGACGGTCGCCCGCATCGACCCCCGCTGGATCGAGCCGCTGGCGGGCGACCTCGTCCGCCGGGAGATCTCCGAGCCGCGCTGGGACGAGCGTCGCGCCGGCGTCGTGGCGACCGAGCGGGTGACGCTCTACGGGCTGCCGGTCGTCGCCGGCCGGCGCGTCGACTACGGCCGCATCGACCCCGCCCTGTCGCGCGAGCTGTTCATCCGGCGCGCGCTGATCGACGGCGAGTGGGACGCGGGCCACGACTTCATCGCCGAGAATCGGCGGCGGGTCGCCGAGGTCACCGAGGCTGAGGAGCGCTCGCGGCGGCGCGGACTGCTCGCCTCCGACGAGGTGCTCCATGACTTCTTCGCCACCCGCATCCCCGCGGACGTCGTCTCCGGTCGCCACTTCGACCGCTGGTGGCGCGACGCCCGCCGCGAGGACCCCGACCGCCTCGTCTATCCGCGGGAGCTGCTGCAGACCGGCGCCACGGATGACGCCGGGCGCCCGTCGAGCTGGAAGCAGGGGGACCTCGACCTGCGGCTCACCTATCGCTTCGAGCCGGGCGCGGCGGATGACGGCGTGACCGTCCACGTCCCCCTGGCGATGCTCGGCACGGTGCGCGACGCCGGCTTTGACTGGCTCGTGCCGGCGCTGCGCGCGGAGCTCGTGGCCACGCTGATCCGCGGGCTGCCCAAGCCGCAGCGACGACTGCTCGTCCCGGCGCCGGAGGTGGCCAGGGGAGTCGTCGCGGGTCTACGACCCCGCGAGGGTCGGATCGCCGACCAGGTCGCCGAGCAGCTCGGGCGCCTGCGCGGCGTGCGGGTGACCGGCGACGACCTCGATGCGACCGCGCTGCCACCGCACCTGCGGCTCACCTTCAGCGTCGAGGACGCGCGCGGAGCGGTGCTCGCCCGCGGTGACGACCTCACCGAGGTGCGTGACCGGCTGCTCCCGCAGATGCGCGTGGAGCTGACCACCGCGACGGACGGCCTCGAGCGGACCGGCCTCACCGACTGGCCGGGGGGCGCATCGTTGCCGGAGGTGGTGACGCTGCCCGGCACCGGCGGAGCGGTCCGCGGCTATCCGGCGCTCGTCGACGAGGGCGAGACCGTGGGCGTGCGTGTCCTGGAGACGCCGGCGGCGGCCGCCGGCGCGATGCGGGCCGGGACGCTGCGGCTCCTCGCCCTGACGGTGACCACCCGCGCCCGCGCCGCGGCTGACCGACTCGACAACGCCGGGAAGCTGACCCTCGCCGCCTCCGGTGACCTCGAGGCGCTGCTCGGCGACGTGACCCGCGCCGCGCTCGCCGCCCAGCTCGATGCGGCCGGCGGCCCGGTGCGCGACGACGCCGGATGGGCGCGACTGCGCTCCCAGGTCACGCACGAGATCGAGCCCACGCTGCGCCGCGCGCTCGCGGCCACGGTGGACGTGATCTCGGCGGCCGCGGAGGCACGGCAGGCGAGCGCGGGCGCGCCCAGCGATGCGCTGCGCCCCGCCCGGCTGGACGTCGCCACCCAGATCGGTCGCCTCACCCACGACGGCTTCGTCTCCACATCGGGGCTGGGACGGCTCGTGGACATCGCGCGCTACCTGCGGGCGGCGGCCCACCGGTTGGAGCGCCTCCCCGACAACGTCGCGGTCGACCGCGAGCGCATGGCGACCATCCACGAGCTCGAGGCCGAGGTCGCCGCGGCCCCGCCCGGACCGGCTCGCGAGCGTGCCGGCTGGCTGCTCGAGGAGCTCCGCGTCTCCTACTTCGCCCAATCACTCGGCGTGCGCGGACCGGTGTCCGCGAAACGGATCCGGACCACCCTGAGGCAGTCGGTCTAGCCCCCCTCGCCCGCGGGAACACGTACCCGCTTGCGCCACGCCGAGAAGGAGGCGACGGAGCCGTCGTGCGGGCGACGGAGCCAGGGCCAGGGATGCAGCTCGGAGATCGTCAGCCGCTCGGAGCGGCGGCGAAACCCCGGCACCGGGGCGAACGTGGCCGCGAGGTTCACGCCCGAGAGCAGCTCGGTGGGGCGGCCGCGCAACACCCGCAACTCGCGGCGGGCGGCGAGGTCGCCGAGCGTCTCGGCGAGGAACACGAGTCGCTTGCCCGAGAGCCGCAGGCCCTTGAGCAGCGGTTCGTCGAAGACGAAGACGGCCGGACGCGACGGGTCGGCCGCCAGCGCCGGGTCGCCGTCGCCGAGCGACTCCGCGGTCAGCCACACATGATCCGGGTCTGCGCTGCCGGTGACCCGGGACGGTCCCGCCGTGCGCTCCAGGTCGGGATCGGCGCGCAGGCGCGGATCGACGTACTCGGGCCGGGCGCCGTCGGGGACCTCCGGCCAGCCCTCGATCGGACAGCGGGCCCGCAGCGCGCAGCCCTCACACAACCCGGGCGCGCGCTTGCGCACCTGCCAGCGGCTGAAGCCATACGGGCGCCCCGTCCCCGCGCCGACGGTCCACTGCCACCCGAGGCGATTGGCGGCGCGTGAACCGTCGAGGAGATGGGTGAAGAAGCGATCCTCGCCCTCGCGCCAGTCCCAGCCGGCCCGCACGGTCCACTGAGAGCTCAACCACATCCGGGTCTGGTTGACCAGCCAGCCGTCACGCTCGAGCTCCTCGACCGGGCTCTGCAGGCACGCCATCTCGTCCGGCCACGGCGCCTTCCAGCGTTCGGGCGGCTGCGGCGGGAGCCGGCGCAGCGGCTCGGCGAGGCCCCGTCCCAGGCGCGCGTAGAGATGTCGGGCGTACTCCTGCCAGAGCAGCTCGTCGCGGTACTTGGTCCGGTCCCTCGCGGGCGCGTCCGCCACCCGGTCCCAGAGCTCACCCAAGCCGATCAGGCCATGGCGGACGTAGGGCGAGACCGCGGTCGCCCCGCGGGCCGACGCCGGCATCACCTGGTTGCGTGTCGCCGCGTAACCCCTGACGTCGAGCTCGGCGAGGATGCGATCGGCCTCCCGCTGGCCACCGCGAAACCGCGGCGAGGCGATGACCGAGCCCGGCCCCTCCACCGCGAGGTCACCCAGATGGGTCTGGACCCAGGCTCGGGCCGCCTCGGGGTCTGCGGCCGGAGGCGAAGGCAACGACCCAGGCAGTGGCACCCGTCCATTGTGATCGATCTCGGCGTCGTGGCCGCCGATCAGAAGGGGCCGTGGAGCTCGTTTGATCCCCGGTAGGCGGACCGGACGGGATGAGCGTCATCGGTCCTGGGGTGGCTTACGGCCGGGCCGCGGAGGGCGGGGTCATCCGGAGGCGCTGCAGCTCATCGTCCACGAGCGCGGCCACGCGCGAGGTGGGCAGCCGCTCGGGATCGAGCAGGTGGTGGAGGCTCAGGCCGTCGATGAACGCGTACAGCAGCTCGGCGATGTCCTCGGCGCGGCGCGTGGCGGGGATCTCACCGTCGTCCTGGGCCTCGAGGATGAGACGCTTGAGGCGCCCGATCAGCCGCGGCCCGCGGACCAACGGTCGCGTCACCTCGACGCTGCGACGGGTCAGGCGGCTCGAGTAGTTCATCAGGAATCTGATCTCGAGCTCGAGCACCGGGTCGAGCGGAAGGCTGTCGAGGATGAGCTCACGCAGCCCGGCCATCCCGGTGAGGCCCGCCAGCCGCTCCTCCACGCGGCGGTCGATCCGGACATAGGCGAGGTTGAGCGCCGAGGTGAGGATGTCGTCCTTGTCGGTGAAGTAATGGGCCAGCGACCCGGAGGACCAACCGGTCTCCATGGCGATCCCCCGGATCGTCGCCGCCTCCATGCCGTCGCGGGCAACGAGCCGCCATACCGACTCGATCAGCTCCTCACGCCGCGCCTCATGATCGACGTCCTTGGGCATCAGCTGGCCGGACGATGGGCGCGGGCGTCGACCTGGAGATCGTCCTCGGGCCGGCGATTGACCGACCGGTGCCCGCACATGCCGCCGAAGATGACCTGCCGCGCTCGCTCACGCAGCGCCTCGTCGGCGGTTCGGTCGCGGTGGACGGGGGTGACGGACACGATGCTCCTGGACGCTCGAGATCGGCTCGGGTGGGCGCGAAGAGGTAGTTATCTCAGACGTGGGATTTAAAAACAACGGTCCCGGTGGACAGAATCGATCCGGCCCGTGGATCGGGGGGCGCTCGATCCGTCCGCATCTCATCGCGACCGGCCTGATCTGGGCGTGCGCGCGGTCGCGGCGAGCGCCGGGAGGATGAGAATCGCGGCGCCGAGCAACGGACTGCTGGCGGCGAGCAGGAATCCAGGTCGGGCGGACCGGCCCGCGACCAACTGCCCGCCGAGCGCCCCACCGAGCGCGGCGCCCGCGTTGAGCGCCATTGACAACAGCGCGTAGGTCTCGGTCTGCCGATCAGCCGGCGCCCGCTCGGCGGCGAGCAGGTAGGTGGTGGTGAGGGTCGGGGCGAATGGAATACCGGCGAGCAGCAATGCGGGTACCGCCAGCGCAATGCCCGGTGCGGCGATCGGCGTGAGGGTGAGCGCCGCGAGCGCGAGCGTACCGACGAGCAGCCGGGCGGGCAACGGCGATCGCCAGCTTCGGGCTCCGTAGGCGACGCCGCCGACGAGACTGCCGGCGGCGAGGGCCGCGAGCAGCACGCCGGCCAGCTGCGGGTCGTGGTGCTCGGTCGCAAACGCGGCCGTCGACACGTCGATCGCGCCGACTCCAACTCCGACGGCGGCGAGCGTCGCCGCGATCGGCGCGAGCACCACGACGATCGACCGACCCGGCACGACGAACTCGGGCCGCGCGGGGGTGCCGGGAGATGAGACCGTGGCGACCGTGACCGCTCCGGCGGCGATGAGCGAGGCGCAGCACCCCAGCGCGAGCGCCGGCGAGACGGCGGTGGCGAGCGCGCCCAGCGCGGCGGGGCCGGTCATGAAACCGGCGTCCTGGGCCAGGGATTGAAAGGCGAACGCGGTCGCGCGCTGGTCGGGGTCGTCGAGCACCGAGGACCAGACCGCCCGCTGCGACGCACCGGCCGCGGGGACTGATCCGCCGACGGCGCCAGCGAGTCCGATCAGGACCGGGCCGGGAGCGTCGACGGTGAGCGCAACGCTGATTCCGGCGACCGCCAGCGCGCATCCGAAGGTCATCCAGAGCAGCGTCCGCGTCCCCCGGCGATCGATCCATCGGCCCTGGACGATGCTCGAGATCGAGAACGCGATCGTGTCGGCGGCTCCCGCGACCCCTGCCGACGCGAACGAGCCGGTCGCGCGGTGCACCGAGAGCAGCACGACGAGTCCGAGCGCGGCCTGGCCCGGGTAGAAGACGGCGGCTCCCACGAGCAGACGCAGCCCCCGGGGAGCGCGGGCGAGAACCTTGTAGCGACGCATCGAAGGCCCAATGTCAGCCCGGGACCGCAGGGCTGCAAACATTTCAGCGAGAGCTAAACCATGCTGCGAATCGACATCGGCACCGAGGATCTCGCCCACACGCGCTTCGCCTGCTCGGCGCTGCACGAAACGATGGCGAGCCTTCGCGTGCTCGCTGATCCCGCGGCGCACGGGATGCAGCTGCCGTGGCTGCGCGACGCCCTCCCCCGGTTGCGCGGCCTCGAGCTCACGCTGCTGCGCAGTCTCGTCCCCTCCACGGGCTATGTCCCCGACTTCGTGACCCCACCTCCCGGCTCGCCGCTGCCTGATTTCAACGCCGAGCTCGAGCGGGTCGTCGCGGTTGACGGTGAGCAGGTGCGCGCTGAGATCTCGCTCGCGTTCGCCGGCCATCCGCCGGCGGTCGTCTGCGAGGCGTTCCGCGATCCCGCCGCCGGCCTGCAGCGTATGGCCGCTGAACTCGACGCCTATTACACCGCGACCCTGCGTCACTGGTGGCCGGCGATTCGCGCGGTCCTCGAGGCGGACATCATGCATCGCGCCGGCCTGCTCGCCGCCGGCGGCACCCGCGCGCTGTTCGCGCAGCTGCACCCCGCGCTCAATTGGCATCCCTCCGGGCATCTCACCGTCGAGATCGTCTACGACGCGCCCGTCGTCCTGGGTGGCCAGGGGCTGTTGCTGATGCCCTCGGTCTTCACCTGGCCATCGCTGGGCGCCACCACCGATCCGCCCTGGCAGCCGACGCTCGTCTACCCCGCGCTCGGGATCGCGGCCGTCTGGGAAGACCGACCCGCGCGAGCTCCCGTGGCGCTTGAACGGGTGCTCGGGCGCACCCGAGCCCGGCTGCTCGCGACCCTCGAGACGCCCCGCACCGGGTCCGCACTGTCACTCGCGCTGGGCGTCACCGCAGGCGCCGTCTCCCAGCACGTCGCGGCGCTGCGGGCCGCCGGGCTCATCGCCACCCAGCGCGACGGACGACACGTCATCTGTCGCCGCACCGCACTCGGCGACCAGCTCATCGGTGACCAAGTGCCGCCGTCCTGAGCTACCCGGACGCGAGCACGGCGCGGGTCTGCCGCGCGATCTCCAGGTCCTCTCGCGACTCGATGACGAGCGTGCGGGTGAGAGCCCCGTCGGCGGTGAGCTCCTGGTCACCGTGGGCGGTCTGGTTGCGATCGGGGTCGACATCGACGCCGAGAAACCCCAGCCCCTGGACGGCGCGGGCTCGGATGGGCGCCGATCGCTCGCCGGCGCCACCGGTGAAGACCAGGGCGTCGAGGCCGCCCAGGGCGGCGGCCATGCCGGCGATCTGCGCCCGCAGCCGGTGCTCCCAGACGTCGAGGGCGAGCGTGCTCGCCGCGTGGCCCTCGTCGGCACGAGCGAGAAGGACGCGCAGGTCGCCGCTGCCGGCCAGGCCCTTGAGACCGGAGTCGTGCTCCAGCGCGGAGGACAGCTCTCCCTCGCTGATGCCCGCGTGTTGCAACAGCCACAGCAGCAGCCCCGGATCGACGTCGCCCGAGCGCGTGGCCATGACGAGGCCCTCGAGCGGCGTGAAGCCCATCGTGGTGTCGAGCGAACGGCCATCGGCGATCGCGCACAGAGACGCCCCCGCGCCGAGGTGGCAGCTCACCACACGCAGCCCGCCGGCCGAGCGTCCGAGCATCTGCGGTGCCCGTCGCGCGACCCAGCCGTGGGAGAGACCGTGAAAGCCGTAGCGGCGGATGGGCCACCGCTCACGCCAGGCGGCGGGCAGCGCGTACGTCGTGGCGGCCGGCGGCATGTCGGCATGAAACGCAGTGTCAAAACAGGCGACGGCGGGGACCTTCGGCAACTGCGCCGAGACGGCGTCCAGTGCCGCCAGCGACTTCGGCTGATGCAACGGGGCGAGGTCGGTGAGCTCGTGCAGGGCGGCCTCGACCTCCGCGTCGACCCGGACGGCCGCGACGAACCGCTCGCCGCCGTGCACGATCCGGTGCCCGACCACGTCGGCCGCGTCGAGTCCGGCGCTGAGCGCATCAGCGATCTCGGTCGCGTCGAGGTCACCCTCGACATCGAGCTCGCGGGCGGCGATCACCTGATCGGCGCCGTCCAGGAGCGTCAGCTTCAGTGAGCTGGAACCGGCATTGACCACGAGCACCCGTGCGGGTGCCGTCACCGGTGCGAGTCCCATCGCCAGTCGCGAATCTCCGCGAGGTCCTCGCCATGGCGACTGATGTATTGGTCGTGTTCGACGAGCTTGTCCTGCATCGCCTGCTTCAGGTAGCTGCCGGCCGCACCGAGACCGGGGACGCGGTCGATCACGTCGCCGACGAGGTGGAAGCGGTCGAGCTTGTTCTGGACGCGCATGTCGAAGGCCGTGGTGATCGTTCCCTCCTCGTTGTAGCCACGGACGTGCAGGTCCCGGTTGTGGCGGCGGTAGGTGAGGCGGTGGATCAGCGAGGGGTAGCCGTGGAAGGCGAAGATGATGGGCTTGTCGGTGGTGAACAGCGAGTCGTAGTCGCGGTCACTGAGGCCGTGCGGGTGTTCACTTTCGGATTGCAGCTTCATCAGGTCGACGACGTTGATCACTCGGAGCTTCAGGTCGGGCAGTTCGCGGCGCAGGATCGACACCGCCGCGAGGATCTCGAGCGTGGGCGTGTCTCCACAGCAGGCCATCACGACATCGGGCTCTGAGGGTTGGTCGTTGCCGGCCCATGACCAGATTCCGATGCCCTGCGTGCAGTGCACCACCGCGGCGTCCATCGTGAGCCACTGCGGCGCGGGGTGCTTGCCGGCGACGATCACGTTCACGTAGTTGCGCGTGCCCAGGCAGTGGTTGGCGACCGACAGCAGGCAGTTGGCGTCGGGCGGCAGGTACACCCGCACGATGTCGGCCTTCTTGTTGACGACATGGTCGAGGAATCCGGGGTCCTGGTGGGTGAAGCCGTTGTGATCCTGCTGCCAGACGTGGGAGGCGAGCAGATAGTTCAGCGAGGCGATCGGCCGGCGCCAGGGCAGCTCCTTGGTGACCTTGAGCCACTTGGCGTGCTGGTTGAACATCGAGTCGACGATGTGGATGAACGCC
>CAZZWJ010000056.1:0-11969 GCA_964657875.1 uncultured Solirubrobacteraceae bacterium | reverse complement strand
CCTCCGCGGCGTCGAGGCAGCCGAGCAGGATCTCGGCGTTGTGCAGCAGCGAGGCGCACCAGCCGCCCGGGTCGCGTTCGTGGGGATCGAGGTCAAAGGGGAAGCTCATGAGGCCGCTCAGTGTGTCAGAGGGTCAGCGAAGCGTGCATGCGCGCACCGGGACGTTGGCGGCAAGGGTGAGCTTCCAGCGTTGCGGCGCGGCGTCCCGGCGAACCAACAGGATGGCGGTTCGCCCCGGCCCGATCGTCCCGAGCGCCCCATCGGCGCTGGGTCCAAATCGCTGCGCGGAGACGGTCACCGGTCCTGGCCCGACCGTCACCCGTACGGCGCCGGGCTCGAGTGAGATCTCGACGCTGCTCTTCGCTCCGGGCGGCAATGCGGGAGACGGCGTGAAGCTCACACAGGACCCGGTGGCTGCCGTGGAGCCGCCGCTGCTCGTGACGATCGCGGGTGCGGCCCCGCCGGCAGGGGCGTGCGAGACCCCGGGGCTGAGGAGGATCGCCCCCTCTCCGATCAGCTCGGCGTCGGCGGTGGCCTGGGCTCCGCCTGACGCGTGAACGAGCTCGGCGACTGAGTCGGCGGGCGTACCGAGCGCGTCCCGGGCGGCGAAGTACGAGCCGGCGGTCATCGCCACGAACGGATAGTCGGGCAGGCGGGTGGCGATGTAGCCATACGGAATCGCTCCGCGACCGAGGTCAAGTGCTGCGACGTCCGCGTTGGTGTTGTCCCCCGTCTGTCTCAGATAGGCGCCCGCTGATCGCAGCACGCCGACGTTCGAGAGCACCGCCAGGAACGCCAGGAGCGCAAGCCCGAGCTGGATCGCACGGGTCGGTCGCACGCCGCGTGCGAGCTGGACGCCGTACAGGGCCATGAGCACGCAGTCGGGGTAGATGTAGCGGCTCACCAGCGGCGTCTCGAAGATGCGTCCGAGCGTCGTCAGGGCCGAGAACACCGTGAGGACGACGAGCAGCGTCGCTGCGCGGACCCCGAACCGGCGCGCGGCGGCGCAGCGGACCGAGATGACGGCCAGCAGAACGAGCAACGGCACCCCGAAGGTGAGCAACGTGCCGGTCGCGTCGAGCGCCGACACGCCGGACAGGCCGAGAATCCCGGCGAGACCACCCGCCAGCGTTTGCATCAGGTTCCCCGGGATCGCGGTCAGCGCCGACCACAGGATGCCTGACGGGTGGTAGTGCAGTGCCCAGATCACGTACAGGACAATGGGGATCGCCGGGATCCAGGCGTCGCGCCAGCGGCGTCGGGTGAGCGCCACGTCGAACGCGATGCCGATCGCGAACGCGACTCCGAAGCTCGTTGAACAGATGGAGAGCAACGTGAACGCGCAGGCGAGGACATCGGCCGCTCGCGTGCGACGGTCCAGCATGATCAGGGCCGCGATGCCGAAACCGAGCGCGAGCTCCCAGCCGATCTGAAACGTCCACATCGTGTCCTGCCATCCGGGGCCCTCGAAGAGAACGAGTGCGGCGACGAGCATCGCGAGGAAGGGACCGATGCGCGGGCGTGCGAATTCGAATGCGAGCAACCCGATGAGGAGGCTGAAGCCGATCACCAGCACTCGGTAGGGCGTGTAACTGTCGATCCCGAATGCGGCGAACATCAATCGATAGATGACGATCGGCAGTACCGACAGGTGCCCGTTGTACGGGGACAGGAACGTCCCGACGGTGTTTGCGCGGCGGGTGGTGATCCACAGCCAGTCATCGCCCCAGAACGAGCTTCCTCGCGTGAGGTGGAAGAGCAGGAGCGCCGAGGCAAGGACCGCCACCCCAAGGACGACGAAGGCGATCCGGTCGAGGTCGAGGCGCTCCACTCTGAGCTTGAGGCGAGGCAGCAGCTCTGAGCCGCGACCGGATATGGGCCCGCCGGCGACACCCTCAGGGTGTCGCGCCCCGGCACCTTGCTCTCGCATCGCGGCAGAGGCTACCGTCTGACTCGCCTCGCGACCAGTCCCACGGTGTGAACGCCGAGGTGGGTCCGGGCGCCCTGTCATGTCGCGTCCAGAACTCCACGTATCGCTTGACTCGCCGCTGCCCCGGGACGTCTGCGTCGGGCGGGGGACGGCGTTGTTCATCGCGGGCACCTGTTACTGCCCGACCGCAGACCTCACCTCGCTCGAGCTCGTCGTCGACGGGGTCGCGCACCCGGTCGACGCGTGCGGGATGCCGCGCCTGGACTTCTTCGCCGAGCTGCACCCGGGGCTCGACCCGTTCGACACCCAGCGCCTCGCCGCCGACCCGGAATCGACCACCGATCCGCAGTTTCGCAGCTACCGCAGCGGCTTCTGGGGGGTTGCCCCGATCCCGGAGGGCGCGGGCGAGGCGGTCCGGATCGACGTCCGGGCGACCCTCGAGGACGCCACCACCGTGGAGGCACCGGTGAGCCGTCTGCGCCGGGTGGAGGCGATCGCCGAACCCCTGCCCGATCCGCCGCGGTCCCCGGGCTCCGGTGACGGCGATCTGGTGGCGATCTGCATGGCGACCTACAACCCGCCGGCGGAGCTGTTCGCCGCCCAGATCGCCTCGATCCGCGATCAGACCCACCGTGACTGGATCTGCATCATCTCCGACGACCACTCGGGTGCGGAGGGCATGGCGACGATCCGCCGTGAGACCGACGGGGATCCGCGGTTTGTGGTGTCGGTCGCGCCGCGGCGGCTCGGCTTCTACAACAACTTCGAGCGGGCGCTCGCCCTCGTGCCCGCGGCTGCCCGGTTCGTCGCCCTCGCCGACCAGGACGATCGCTGGTATCCCGAGAAGCTCACGCGGCTGCTCGCCGCCATCGGCTCCGCCCAGCTCGTCTATTCCGACCAGCGGGTCGTCGCCCGTGACGGCGAGGTGCTGTCGCCCACCTACTGGGCGACGCGCCACAACAACCACACCGACCTGCTGTCGCTGCTGGTCGCCAACTCGGTCACCGGTGCCGCCTCGCTGCTGCGCCGTGAGCTGCTGGAGGACGTGCTCCCGTTCCCGCCCGCCCAGTTCGCCCACTTCCACGACCACTGGATCGCCCTCGCCGCGCTCGCCCGCGGAAGGATCGGCTTCGTCGACGAGCCGCTCTATGACTACGTCCAGCACCGTGACGCGTCGCTCGGCCACGCCGCCGCCAACCAGCTCAAGCCGCTGCGCACGCGGCTGCTGGACCAGCGCGATCCGCGCGGACGGGTGCGGATGTGGCGGCTGCACTACTTCGTCGACGTCGCCCGCCTGCTCACCCTCACGCGGATCCTCGAGCTGCGCTGCGGCCCGCTGCTCACCCGGCGAAAGCGCCTGGACCTCTGGCGCCTGAAGGCCGCCGACCGGTCGCTGCCGGCGGCGATCGCGCTCGGGCTCCGCGGCCTGCTGGACATGACCGCCGGCACCACGGAGACGCTCGGCGCCGAGTGGATGCTCTTTCATGCGTTCGCCTGGCGGCGGCTCCTCGCGGTGACCGCGCGGGACCGTCCCCAGCCGCGTCTGCGCCTCGACGCCGTCCCCCCGCCCTCACTCGCGCTCAAGCCCTCGAGCGTCCGGGAACCCGGGGCGGGCGACGCCATCGCCGACAAGATCGCACCGCTGGACCTCGCGGTCTCCGCGCAGGAGCCGGCGCGGGTCAACCTGCTCATCCCGACCGTCGACCTCGCTCACTTCTTCGGCGGCTACATCGGCAAGCTCAACCTCGCTCGTCGCCTGGCCGAGCAGGGTCACCGGGTGCGTCTCGTCACGGTCGATCCGGTCGGCCCGCTGCCCCGAGACTGGAAGCGGCGAATCGAGTCCTACAGCGGTCTCGGCGGACTGTTCGACGCGGTCGAGGTGGAGTTCGGTCGTGGCCCCTCACCGGTCGCGGTCAGCCCGCAGGACCGGTTCGTGGCCACCACCTGGTGGACCGCCCACATCGCCGCCCAGGCCTGCCGGGACCTCGGCGCCCAGCGGTTCGTGTACCTGATCCAGGAATACGAGCCGTTCACGTTCGCGATGGGGACCTTCGCGGCGCTCGCCCGCCAGAGCTACGACTTCCCGCACTACGGCGTGTTCTCCACCGAGCTCCTGCGCGACTACTTCCGCCGCCACCGGATCGGCGTCTTCGCGGCCGGCGACGCCACGGGCGATCGCCTGTCGGTGTCGTTTCAGAACGCGATCACCGACGTCGTCGCGCCCACCGCATCCGAGCTCGAGGGCCGCGCCACCCGCAAGCTCTTGTTCTACGCGCGCCCCGAGGACCACGCGGCGCGCAACATGTTCGAGCTCGGGGTGCTCGCGCTGTCGCAGGTGCTGGAACGCGACGGCGCCCTTGACGGCTGGGAGCTGTGGGGGATCGGCACCGTCGGCGAGCGTCGGACGGTCGCGCTCGGTGGCGGCGCCACGCTGCGGCTGCTGCCGCGCTCGGCGCAGGGCGAGTACGCACAGCTGCTGCGCGAGCACGACGTCGGCCTGGCGCTGATGTACACCCCCCACCCGAGCCTCGTGCCGATCGAGATGGCGGCCGGCGGTCTGGTCACCGTGACCAACGGCTTTGAGAACAAGACCCCGGAGGCGATGGCCGCGATCTCCGAGAACCTCCTCGCCGTCGCGCCGACCGTCGATGGGGTCGCCGCGGGGCTGCGGGCGGCGGTGGCCGCGGCCGGGGATCACTCGGCGCGGGTGCGGGCCAGCGACGTCAACTGGAGCCGGGACTGGCGCACCTCCCTGCCCGACTCGCTGCTCACGGAGATCGGGGTCGCGCTCCGGGACGGATGACCGCCGGTCAGCGGTTGCGGAATTCGACGGGGTCGAGCATCCGCAGGTGGGCGGTGACCATCTGTGCGTTCTCGGTCGACGGAGCGTCGATCGCCAGGTCCAGGGCGACGCTCCAGACAAAGATGTTCTGCGGCTCGGCGGCGATCATCTTGGCGAGCAGCCTCCGGGCGTCCCCGTAACGGCGTCGCTTGAGATCGAGCTGTGCCTGCAGGATCCGCACGTCGTTGCCGGGATAGAGGAACTTCGCTGACGTGAGCGCCGATGCGGCGCGGGCGACATCCGGCGTGGTGCTCGCGGTATCGATCTCATGCGCCTGGCGGGCACCGAGCGCGAACCATGCGCAGACGACGACCGCGATGGCGGCGACTGCATATCTGATGATTCGGGTCACGATCCGGGTGGGCCTCGCCGCCGAGGGTATCGACGCCGGGTACTCCGGTCGGTCGATCGGGCATCATCCCCGGTCTGCCGGCGCCCGCTTCCATTCCGTCTGTCTCGGTCGTCATCCCGGTGTGGAACGGTCTGCGTTGGCTCGACGGGTGCCTCGGGTCACTCGCGGCCCAGACGCACGCTCCCCATCAGACGATCGTCGTCGACAACGGTTCCCACGACGGATCGGTCGCGCACGTGCGCGAGCGCTATCCGGGGGTGGACATCGTCTGTCTGGCGACGAACACCGGATTCGCGCGCGCCGCCAATGTCGGGATCGAGTCCGCGCAGGGGCAGCTCATCGCCCTGCTCAACACCGACGTCGTCCTCGCCCCGGACTGGTTGGCGCGAATGATCGCGGCGCTCGCCGGCCGTCGTGACGCGGCCTCGGTGGCCTGCAAGATGCTCCAGCTCGACGAGCCCGGCATCGTCTATGACGCGGGTGATGTCCTGCGCCGCGATGGTGCCTGTGAGCAGCGCGGCCGCTTCGGGGCCGACGACGGACGCTGGGACGTTCCGGGGGAGGTGTTCGGAGCGTGTGCGGGGGCCGCGCTGTACCGCCGCGACGCGCTGCGGTCGGTCGGTGGGTTCGACGAGCGCTACTTCGCCTACCTGGAGGACGTCGATCTCGCCCTGCGGCTGCGGCTCGCCGGCTGGTGTTGTCTGTACGAGCCGGCGGTCGCCTGGCACGCCGGCGAGGGGTCCTCACATCAGCTCAGCGGCGGGCATCGGCGACTCGTCGAGCGCAACACGCTCGTGCTCGTGGCGACCGCCTTCCCGGTGCGCTGGCTGCCGCTGGTCGCCTACCGCCAGCTCGGCTGGGCAGTGCACGCGCTGCGCGGCGGCACCGCGGGTGACTTCGCGCGCGGGGCGCTGCAGGGGATCGGGATGCTCCCCGCCGCCCTGCGCTCCCGGCGCACGCTCCTCCGGGGGGCCCGGATCTCAATCGAGGAGGCGATTCCCGCTCGGCCGATCCGCGGCCGCGAGGCGGGCGGACATCCGTCTCAGCACGCCGTGGCTAGGCGCGGGGACAGGTCTGCGGATCAAGTCGGCCGGTGATCCGGAAGAGCACGGCGTATTCGACCGTCCCGAGGAACTGGCGCAGGATCGGGTGGGCGTTGGCGCTGGTCTGCGTCCAGCTCAGGGCGGGGACCCCGTGGACGCCGGCGAACCCGATCGGGCTCACCACGACATAGTCGTAGTGAGCTGCGTCGATCGCGCCACGCCATTGGGCGCAGCTGGAGGCGACCGTGAATCCACGATGGGGCGTGGGTACGCCGATGTACTGGACACGGTTGGAGACGTCCTGTCCGACGAGCGGGTACTGGTCGAAGGCGCCGAAGAGCCCGATGCGGGCGCCGTGGACATGTTGCGCCCACGCGTAGATCCTGGGCATCGGTCCGGTGTTGCGGTAGCGGTCGTGCTGATAGGCGTCGGCGACGAACCAGCCGGCGATGGCGACCACCCCGGCGGCGAGCAGGCCCGAGCCGTAGGCCCGCCCGACCACGGTCGAGATGCCCTTCGGCTTGCTCGAGGTCCACCGCCCACCCAGCCGGTGGCGCCAGAGCCAGACCTCGCCCGCGATCAGCAGCACCGCGCCGACCGCCGCGCCGACGAGCGCCGGTCCACCGTGGATCGCCGACGCGAACGGCGCGACCGGGAATCCGGAGCGCCACACCCCGGGATCCAGGACGGTGAAGAACACCGCCAGGCTCATCGCCAGCAGCCATGCGGTACCCGTTGCCCGGCGTTCCAGGCCGGGGGCGAGCGCGAGCAGGATGAGGCCGAGGGCGAGTGCCACGTCGACGTAGCGCACGTTGTCGACGAAGAAGATCGGCGCCCCCGGGATGCCGAGGGTCTGTGGGGTGAACAGGAAGGCGACGCCGGAGACGAGCGCGAGCCCGCCGAGCAGTCCGAGCCGGGGGTCGCGGCGCCAACGCACCGTGGCGACGACCATCCCGGCGATCGATCCGAGAATGAGCGCCCACCAGGCGAGCCCGAACGACTGTCGCAACCCCGGGATGAAGATGTCCTTCCAGATGTGGCCCTCGAACACGTACTGCCAGACCGTGTAGACGGTCGTGGTCTTGGGCGAGGGCAACGACAGCGGCCCGAGATGCGACAGCGACGGCAGCGGATTGTGGACCGCGATCCCGTCGCGGAGGTACCAGTAACCGCCGCAGACGATGAGACCCGCCGCCCAGATCCCCGCGTGGCGCAGGCGCGCGCCGCGAGCGAGGACGGCGACCGCCCCGAGCCCGAGGACGATCGCGGGGACGATCATGGTGAACTTGGTCCCCAGGGCGACTCCCGCGGCGACGGCGGCCACCGCACTCGCGCCGGCGGTGAGTCGGCGGCCGGGCGTCGCCTGCTGGGTATTCATGCCGTTGACGACGAGCGCGAGCGCCGCGAGCAGCAGCGCGAGGCACACGATGTCGTCGTAGGCCCCGCCGGGCTGGGTGTCGACCAAGCCGGGGGTGACGAGCATCGGGATGCAGGCGAGCAGGCAGTGTGGCTCACGTCCCCACGGCCGTCCGATCGCCCACGCGCTCGCCAGCGCGGCCGCGCCCCAGCCGAGATCGATCAGCGGCGAGAGCACATCGCTGCCGAACAGCACCATGCCGAAGGCGTGAATGAGCTCGGAGTTCGCCGGATAGAACGCCGTGATCGCGTTGTTGTCGAAGTACTGCAGGTGACGGATGTTGTGCAGCTGCACGAACCGCGCGGCGAACGGCAGGTGGTACCAGAGGGTGTCGACCGTCTCCATGCCGTGCCGGTAGGCGTACACGGTCCAGCCGACCCACGCGGCCGTGAACACGGCGACCGCGGCCACGGCGACGCCGAGGACGAGGCGTCGCTGCGCATCGGCGGCGACGGGTGTGGCCGTCGCCCGGCCGGCGGGCGCACTTCGGGCGCCGAGCAACGCGGCGGCGACACCGACCACGACGCAGCCGGACACGACCCCGACGCGGTCGAGCACGCCGATCACTCCGACGGCCTCCAGGGTGACGATGAGCAGACCGAGGAAGACGATGCCATTGGCGATCCCTGCCATGAGGCCGTCGTATCCAGGTGCGAGACGCCACCGCAGCCGGCGCGCTCCGACGCCAAGCACGCCGGTGCAGACGGCGAGCAGCACGACCCCCTCCACGTAGCGGCCGACGCTCATCCGGGCGCGACTCTACCGATCGCTTTCCAGGCGTCGCATCCGGCGGATCGGTTGACCGGGTCAGCCGCCCGCGGGTAGAGTCGCGCGATCACGACGGGGGCGTCCATCCAGCGCCATAGGTTGAGGGCTCGCCGGCCGCGGTGGGAGCCTTCGGCGCTGCTGGCGGCGGTCCTGGGCGCGGTCTTTCTGGTCGGGTCGCTGGTCTGGCTCGACCTCGACGATTCGGCAGAGCCTCATCGCCTATGTGATCGGGACGGTCGCGGTGATGCTGGTTCGGGGGGATGGCGGGAGCGACGCGGTCTGGTGGCGTTCGTGCTGCCGGTGGCGATCTGGCCGGGCCGCGGTACGTCTACCACCTGCACCAGATCGGGGGCCTGATCCTCCACATGCCAACAGCGCCGGGGTGACTCCACGGATGGACGCCGGCGCCCCTCAGATCCTGCCGCCGTGAGGCGCCCCGACGAGCTCAGGCCCGGGCGGCGGCGGCCCGGCGCGCGAGCTTGACCCGCGAGATCTTGTCCAGCGCCACCTTGCGGATGCGCACCGACTGGGGCGTCACCTCGACGCACTCGTCCGCGCGCAGGAACTCCAGCGACTGATCCAAGGACATCTCGCGCTTGGGCACGAGGCGCACGAGCTCGTCGGAGACCGACATCCGCATGTTGGTGAGATGCTTCTCCTTCACCGCGTTGACGTCGAGGTCCTCGGCGCGGGAGTTCTCGCCGATGATCATCCCCTCATAGACGGGATCCCCGGGCTCGACGAACAGCGTTCCGCGCTCCTGGAGGCTGAACAGCGCGAACGCGGCGACGTTGCCCTCGCGGTCGGCGACCAGCGAGCCCGACGGCCGGGTGCGCAGCTCACCGTGCCACGGCTCCCAGCGGTCGAACACGTGATGGACGAGGCCGGTGCCGCGGGTCTCGGTGAGGAACTCGGTGCGGAAGCCGATCAGGCCGCGGGCGGGTACGAGGTACTCCATCCGCACCCAGCCGGTGCCGTGGTTGATCATCTGCTCCATCCGACCTTTGCGCAGCGCCATCAGCTGCGTGATCACGCCGACGTACTCGTCGGGGGCGTCGACCGACATCCGTTCGACGGGCTCGGAGAGGACGCCGTCGATCTCGCGGGTGACGACCTGCGGTTTGCCGACGGTGAGCTCAAAGCCCTCCCGCCGCATCAGCTCGACGAGGATCGCCAGCGCGAGCTCACCGCGGCCCTGGACGTCCCAGACGTCCGGGCGGTCGGTCTCGGTGATGCGCAGCGACACGTTGCCGATCATCTCGCGCTCGAGGCGGGCCTTGACCTGGCTGGCGGTGAGGAACGTCCCCCTTGCCGGCCAGCGGCGACGTGTTGATGCCGACGGTCACCGACAGCGACGGCTCGTCGACCGAGATGATCGGCAGCGGCTGCGGGTTGTTCGCGTCGGTGAGCGTGTCGCCGATCGTGATCTCGGGGATCCCGGCGACGTTGATGATCTCACCGGCGGCGGCCTCGTCGGCTTCGACGCGCTCCAGCGATTCGGTGACGTAGAGCTCGGTCACCCGGACGCGCTCGATCGAGCCGTCGTGACGGGACCAGCCGACCGTCTCACCGCGCCGGATCGTCCCCTGTCGCACGCGGCAGATCGCCAGCCGGCCGACGTAGGGGGAGGCGTCGAGGTTCGTGACGTGGGCCTGAAGGGGATGGTCGGGCTCGTATTCGGGCGCTGGAACGTGCTCGACGAGCAGGTCGAGCAGGGCCTTGAGATCGGTGCCGGGCTGCTCGAGATCGAGCGTCGCGGTGCCCGCCTTGGCATTGGTGTAGACGATCGGGAACTCGATCTGGGACTCGTCGGCATCGAGATCGAGGAACAGCTCATAGACCTCGTCGATGACCTCATCGATCCGCGCATCGGGACGATCGATCTTGTTGATGACGAGGATCACCGGCAGCCGTGCCTCGAGCGTCTTGCGCAGCACGAACCGGGTCTGGGGCAGCGGGCCCTCGGACGCGTCGACGAGCAGCAGCACCCCGTCGACCATCGTCAGTCCCCGCTCGACCTCGCCGCCGAAATCGGCGTGGCCCGGGGTGTCGACGATGTTGAGCTTCACGTCGCCGTAGCGGACCGCGGTGTTCTTGGCGAGGATCGTGATCCCCTTCTCGCGCTCGAGGTCCATCGAATCCATCACGCGTTCGTTCACCGACTGGTTGTCACGGAACGCCCCGGACTGCCACAGCAGCGCGTCGACGAGCGTCGTCTTGCCGTGATCGACGTGCGCGATGATCGCGAGGTTGCGGATGTCAGCGCGGGTGGCCATGACCGCGAGGTGAGGTTAGTCGGCGACGGCACCGTTCCCGATCGGGTCTTCGCGAGGCGACTCCCCGGGCGGTGATCCGCCGGCCGTGAGCCGGTAGCATCGGGTCCGCGCCGGGGGGCGGGATGCACACCGGCTCGGGGGGGACGGGTCCCGTCCACACAGACATGCACGAGCGCCATCGCCATCGCCGCGCGTCGCTTCCCTGGCCGCAGCGAGTGCGGGGAATCGCGGTCGGGCTGCTCGGCTCGAGCCTGCTCTGGGGCGTGGTCATCGCGGTGCTCTCGTGGGGCGTGGTCGTGCTCGTCCCCCAGGCCGGCTTTGACTACTCCTGGCACACGGGCCTCGCGATGGCGGCCCACGAGCACCTGCAGTGGGGACGGCAGATCATGTACACGTACGGTCCGCTCGGGTTCCTGGAGTTCCCGATGCTCGCCTACGCCGGACTGCTGCGCCTCGCCTACGCCTACACGCTCGCCGTCCACCTCGCGCTCGGGATCGTGCTGGTGTGGGCGTTGCGGCGGACGCTCGGCTGGCTGGGGCCGGCGGTCGTGGTGGCCCTGCTGCTGGTCTCGATCCCGATGGACCCGGTCGTCGCGGTCGCCGCCCTCGTCGCCTTCGGGGTGCTGCAGTCGCCCCCCGGCCCGCGCCGCGCCGACCTGCTCGCGGCGAGCGCCGGTGCGCTCTCGGGACTGGAGTTCCTCGTCAAGTTCAACACCGGAACGACCGTCGCCGCGATCTCGGTCGTCACCCTGCTCGCGTTGCCCCGGAGGCGTTCGACGATGACGGTCTTCGTCGGGGTTCTCGCCGCCGTTGCGGTGTTGTTGTGGCGGCTCGCTCACCAGAGTCTCGACAACCTCTGGGCGTTCGTTCACACATCGCTGTCGGTGGTCTCGGGCTATTCACAGGCCCTGGGGTATGAGCCGGGCGGGGAGCAGTGGCAGTACTGGGCCGCGCTGCTGCTGTTCATCCTCGGTCTGGTGGCGACGCTGCGCTGTGGGCGGCTGGCCGATCACCCACGCCGTCTGGGGCTCGTCGTGGTGTGGCTCATCCTCGCCTACCTCGAGTTCAAGGAGGGCTTCGTCCGCCACGACGGTCACGTCATCGGTTTCTTCGCGACGCTCGCGGTGTCGTTCATCGGATTTCGCTGGAGACCGGATCGACGCGCCGTCGGCGCCCTGATGTGGGGGATCTTCGCGGTGGCGTTCTTCGGGGTGAGTGGACTCGATCCCGTCGCGCTCCTGCACCCCCGGTCCAGCGTCCGGCGGTTCTACGCCAACGCCCGCACGGCCACGAGCCCCAGGATGCTCAGCGGCGAGATCGCGGCCGCGCGACGATCGCTGG
>CAZZWJ010000055.1:0-12011 GCA_964657875.1 uncultured Solirubrobacteraceae bacterium | reverse complement strand
GGCCGGTAAGGGTGAAATGGTGCGGTAAGAGCGCACCGGCGTCGCGGTGACGCGGCGGCCAGGTAAACCCCACTCGATGCTAGGCCAAGCAGGACCGTTTGCAGGTTGCCCGCCAAGGTCCGGGTAGGCCGCGGAGATGGATGATTGCTCTCGACAAGATCCGGCTTACAGGCCTGCTACGGAAGAGCCCCGCCACCGTGCGGGGCTCTTCTATTTTCCGGCGAACCCGGTGAGGGCGTCGCCGTCGAGACGGTGCGTCGTCCACTGCTCCAGTCGCTGGGCTCCGACGCCGGCGTAGAAGGCGAGGGCCGGCGCGTTCCAGTCCAGGGCCGTCCACTCAAGTCGCGCGCAGCCCCGGTCCACGGCGATCATCGCGACGCGGGACAGCAGCGCCGCGCCGATCCCCCCGCGCCGCGCCGCCGGGGGGACGTACAGATCCTCCAGCCACAGCCCCGGACGGCACTCCCAGGTGGAGAACGTGCCGTGGAAGATCGCGAAGCCCACCGGCGACGGCGCCACCCCAGCGTCGCCGCCGCGCGCGGTCGCCAGCAGCGCCTCGGCGCTCGGCGCCGGGCCGAACAGAGCATCGTGAAGCATCTCCGGCGTCCCGGTCACCGCATCCGGCGCCCGCTCGTACTCGGCGAGCTCGCAGATGAACCGGTGCATGACCGGGACATCCTCAGGCGTCGCCGGCCTCACGTCGACCGACGGCCCCGTTAGACCCGTCGAGCCCGGCCCCGTCAAATCCGACGACCCAGAATCCGCCGACCCCGACGCGCTCACGCGACGGCCGGGGGCTCGATCTCGCGTTTGAGGATCTTGCCGGTCGGACCCTTGGGCAGCTCGTCCATGATCCACACCGACCGCGGGTACTTGTAGGCGGCGACGCGCTCGCGCACGTAGTCACGCAGCGCGTCGGGCGTGACCGACCCGCCGTCGACGAGCGAGACCGCGGCGGCGACCTCCTCGCCGTATTCGTCGTGGGCGATGCCGATGACCGCCGCCTCACGCACGTCGGGATGCTCGTAGAGCACCTCCTCGACCTCGCGCGGGTAGACGTTGTAGCCACCGCGGATGATGAGCTCCTTCTTGCGGTCGACGATGAAGAAGTACCCGTCGTCGTCGCGGCGGCCGATGTCACCGGTGTGCAGCCAACCGTCGACGATCGCCTCCGCGGTCGCCTCGGGGCGCTTCCAGTAGGCCTTCATCACGTTGGGGCCATGGATCACGATCTCCCCGACCTCGCCGTCGGGCACCTCGGCGCCGTCGTCATCGACGATCTTCATCGCGACGCCGGCGATCGGGGTGCCGATCGAGCCGGCCTTGCGCTCACGGTCGCGGTGGTTGAAGGACGCGACCGGCGAGGTCTCCGACAGTCCGTAGCCCTCGAGGATCACGCAGTCAAACGCCTCCTCGAAGGAGCGCATGAGCTCGACCGGCATCGCCGACCCGCCGGACGCGCACACGTCCAGCGAGCTGGCGTCAAACCGCTCGCGGTCGGGCAGGTGGAGCATCGCGCCGTACATCGTGGGCACGCCCTGAAAGACGTTGACCCCGTCCCGGGCGATGACCTCGAGCGCCTTCTCGGGCTCGAAGCGGGGGATGAGGGTGAGCGTCCCGCCACCGCCGAGGGTCGCGTTCATCACGCACGTCTGACCGAAGGAGTGAAACAGCGGCAGCACCCCGAGGCAGACCGCCTCCGAGCCCATCTCGAACAGCCGCCGCGATCCCTCGGCGTTGCTCAGCAGGTTGGCGTGGGTGAGCTCGGCGCCCTTGGGCTGACCGGTGGTGCCGCTCGTGTAGAGGAGCACTGCGGTGTCGTCGTCGGCGGTGTCGGCGACCGACGCATCCGGGGTGGCCGCGCCGACGAGCGCCGCGAACCCCGCGAGCTCGACGATGACGCACTCCGCCCCGGCCTGCTCGGCACCCGCCGTCGCCTCCTCCGCGAAGCCCTCCCAGGCGAACAGCATCTTGGCGCCGGAATCCGACAGGTAATAGGCGACCTCGCGCCGCTTGAGCAGCACGTTCATCGGCACCACGACCGCCCCCGCGCGCAGCGCGCCGTAGTAACAGACGGGGAAGTGGGGGATGTTGGGCAGCATGATCCCGACGCGGTCGCCCCGCGTCACCCCATGGGCGGCGAGAAGGCCGGCGAAATGCGCGCTGGCCACGTCCAGCGCGGCGTAGCTGAGCGCGATGTCGTCGAGCTTGACCGCGATGTGATCGGGGTCATGGCCGGCGTCATCACCGATGACGGTCGAGGCGAGATTCACTTCACATTCCTCCCAGGAAAAAGGTACGTTCTCGTACCGACGGCAGTCTACCGGCCGGTGAACGACGGCGGGCGCTTCTCGGCGAAGGCGGTGACGCCCTCCAGAAAGTCGCGTGAGCCCGCGCGCTCCTGCTGAACCTCGGCCTCCAGGTCCAGCAGCTCGGCGAACCCCGCGTAGGCGCGCGCGTTGATCGTGCGCTTGATCGCGGCGTAGGAGCCCGGGGGGCCGGCCGCCAGACGGGCGGCGAGCTCGTCGGTCGCGGCCGGCAGATCGGCGTCGGCGAGCACCCGGTTGACGATCCCCCAGTCCTGGGCCTGCGCGGCGGCGATCCGCTCGCCGAGGAACGCCATCTCCAGCGCCCGGGCCTGCCCGACGCGCGCGACGAGGCTCTGAGAAGCGCCGCCGTCGAGCCCGAGCCCGATGTTCACGAACGCAAGCAGGAAGTAGGCCGACTCGGCGGCGAGCACGAGATCGCAGGCGAGCGCGAGCGAACAGCCGATGCCGACGGCCGGGCCGTTGACCGAGGCGATCACCGGTTTGGGGGTGGTGCGGACGGTGAGCAGCAGCGGGTTGTAACACTCGCGCAGCGGCGTGAGCACATCGACTGAGCCGTCGGCGCGGAGCAGCCCCCCGTCCTTGAGATCGGCGCCGGAGGAGAACGCCCGGCCGGCGCCGGTGATCACGATCACCCGCACCGCGTCGTCGGCGGCGAACGCGTGCATCGCCTCGAGCATGTCGTCGCCGAACCGGCGGGTCCAGGCATTGAGCTGACGGGGACGGTCGAGCGTCAGAACGCCCACGCCGTCGGCCACCCGGCAGCGGACGGTCGACAGGTCGGCGGCGCTCATCCGCGCGACCTTATCGCCTGGGGGCGGCGCATGGCCCGGATGCATCCCGCCGGGTGTGGGTGGGTCCCGGGTCGGCCGCTTCAGTCGCCCGCGAGCGCGAGCACCCGCCGCGCGGTGGCGACGTGCAGGTTCTCGATCAGCCGCCCGTCGACGGTGACCACGCCCGACCCCGCCCGCTCGGCCTCCTCGAAGGCGTCGATCACCCGGCGGGCGTGGGCGACCGCGTCCGCGGACGGGGAGAAGGCGACGTTGCAGGGGTCGACCTGGCTGGGGTGGATGAGCGTCTTGCCGTCGAACCCGTAGGCGTGACCCTGGCGGCACTCGGCGGTGAAGCCATCGAGGTCACGGACGTCGTTGTAGACGCCGTCGAGAATCGTGCGGCCGGTCGCCCGGGCGGCGAGCACGCACGCCGACAGCGCCATCAGCAGGGGACCGCGATCGGCGTCGGGCTCGGCGTAGAGCTCGGCGGCGAGGTCGTTGGTGCCCATCACGAGCACGTCGAGACGGTCCGATGCGCTGGCGATCTCGCTCGCGCGCAGGATCGCCGTCGGGGTCTCGAGCATCGCCCAGATACGGGTGTGCTCCGGCGCTCCGCTGTCGCGCAGCAGGCCGTCGACGCCGCGCACGTCGGCTTCGCCTGAGACCTTGGGGACGACGATCGCGGAGGGCCCGGCCTGCGCGGCGGCCCGCACGTCGTCGCGGTGCCACTCGGTCTCGATCGAGTTGACCCGGATCGTCACCACGCGTGAGCCGTAGGCACCCGAGGCGGCCGCGTCGCAGACGCGCTGGCGGGCCTGCGCCTTCATCGCCGGCGCCACCGCATCCTCGAGGTCGAGGATCAGGCCGTCGGCGGGGATGTCTCGGGCCTTCTCCAGTGCGCGCTCGTTCGCGCCCGGCATGTAGAGCACCGAGCGCAGACGCGCCGGTGGGCCGGGGAGGGGACGGGTCGGATCGTCGTTCACGGCGGCGAACCCTATCGCCACATAGGCGTAATCGGATGTCCGCCGTGAGAACGGCTACATTTCACGCCGCACCGCACTAAGTCGGTCGAGATAACCAGATCGATTGAGTCAAGTGACAAGACCCGAAAGCTCGCCCGAGAGATCCCGGCCGGCAACTCTGAGAGGACCCATGACGACACGACCCCATGACCCGAAACGCCGCGGGCCACTCGCCCTCACCGCCCTCGCCACCACCTGCGCGCTGGCGATCGCCGGCTGCGGCGGGTCCTCGGATGCGAACACGGGCACCGGCGGGAGCAGCTCCGGCACCTCGGGCAAGGTGTCCACGACCCTGAATCTCGTCGGCTATTCGACTCCCAAGAAGGCCTACGGTGCGCTCACCGCGGCGTTCGCCGCCACCGCCGCGGGCAAGGGCGTCGGCTTCTCGTCCTCGTTCGGCTCCTCGGGATCCCAGAGCCGCGCGGTCGACGCCGGCCAGCAGGCCGACGTCGTCGCGTTCTCCACGACGCCCGACATGACCCGCCTGGTCACCGACAAGCTCGTCGCCGCCAACTGGAACGCCAATCCGGAGAAGGGCTTCTCCTCCGACTCGGTCGTCGTGTTCGTCGTGCGCAAGGGCAACCCCCAGCACATCACCAGCTGGAGTGACCTGGTCAAGCCCGGCGTCCAGGTGATCACGCCCAACCCGTCGACGTCGGGGAGCGCACGGTGGAACATCCTCGCCGCCTACGGCGCCCAGCTCAAGCTCGGTGACAGCCCCGCGCAGGCGCTCGCCTACGTCAAGACGCTCATCACCAAGCACGTCCCCGTCGAGGACTCCAGCGCGAGCACGTCGCTGGCGACCTTCGAGACCGGCAAGGGCACCGTCCTGCTCGACTACGAATCCGACGCGATCGCCGCCAAGGCCGCGGGGGACAAGATCTCCTACGTGGTCCCCAAGCAGACGATCCTCATCCAGACGCCGATCGCGGTGACCGCGAAGTCCGCCCACCCCACCCAGGCCAAGGCGTTCCTCGCCTACCAGTGGTCAAAGGCGGGCCAGACGGTCTGGGCCCAGCAGGGCTACCGGCCGGTGGACGCGGCGGTCGCCAAGAAGTTCGCCTCGACCTTCCCCACCCCCGCGCAGCTGTTCACGATCGGCTACCTGGGGGGCTGGAGCAAGGTGTCGGATCAGTTCTTCGGCTCAAGCGGCGGGTCGATCACCAAGATCGAGCAGGAAGGCGGGTTCCCCACTGCCTCCAGCTAGCCCGGTCGTCGTGAACCCGGGGGTCGCCCGTTCCGGCGGCCCGGGTTCGACGACCCCCTCACCGCGCACCCGACGCTCGCGGTCCACGGTCCGCCCCGCCCGGGGCGGGCTGGGGATCGGCATGGCCGCGCTCTACATGAGCGTGATCGTGCTGATCCCGCTCGCCGCCGTCGTCGCCAAGGCGTTCTCCCAGAGCCCCGGCGCACTGTGGGCCGAGGTCTCCAACACCGAGTCGGTGAAGGCGCTCGTGGTGACGCTCGTCGCGGCGCTGCTCACCGCGCTGATCGGCGCGGTGATGGGCACGCTCATCGCCTGGGTGCTCGTCCGCGACCAGTTCCCGGGCAAGGTGGTCGTCAACGCGATCATCGACCTGCCGTTCGCGATGCCGACGATCGTCGCCGGGCTCACCCTGCTCGTGCTCTACGGCCCGAGCAGCCCCCTGCACCTCGATCTGGCGTTCACGCGCGGGATCGTGCTCGTCGCGCTGCTGTTCGTGACGCTCCCGTTCGTCGTGCGCTCGGTGCAGCCGGTGCTCCAGGAGCTCGACCGGGAGGCCGAAGAGGCCGCGGCGTCTCTGGGTGCGGGTAACGGGGCGATCTTCCGGCGCATCATCCTGCCGTCGCTGCGCCCCGCGATCCTGTCCGGTGCCGCGCTGTCCTTCGCCCGGGCGGTGGGGGAGATCGGCTCCCTCGTGCTCATCGCCGGCAAGGTCCCGATCGCCTCGATCGTCATCTACGCCGACGTCGAGAACGACGCGCCGAAGTCGGCGTCGTCGCTGTCGCTCGTGCTCATGCTGCTGTCGCTCATCGTGCTGTTCGTCATCCGCCGCCTGGGAGGTCGCGTTGCTCACTAGCCGTCGCTCACGCTGGGGGCTGCGCACGATCGCGCTCGTCTACCTCGCGCTGCTGCTGATCGCGCCCGTCGCCGTGGTGTTCGTGAAGACCTTCGAGCACGGCTTCGGCGCCGCCTGGGGGTGGGTCTCGACGCCGGCGGCGATCAGCGCGCTGACCCTGTCGCTCGTGATGGCGGTGATCGCGGTCCCCCTCAACACCGTGTTCGGGATCGCGACGGCGCTCGTGCTCGTCCGCGGACGCGCCGCCCACCCGCGGCTCACCGCGATCCTCGACACGCTGATCGACCTTCCGTTCCTCGTCTCACCGGTGATCATCGGCCTCGCGCTCACCCTCGTCTACGGGATCCACGGCTGGTTCGGCGCCTGGTTCGCCGCGCGCGGGGTGCAGATCATCTTCGCCCCGACCGGGATGGTGCTCGCCACCATCTTCGTCTCGCTGCCGTTCGTCGTCCGCGAGGTCGTGCCGGTGCTCGTGGAGATCGGCGACGACCAGGAGCAGGCCGCCTCGACGCTCGGCGCCTCGCGCTGGCAGACGTTCCGTCGCATCACGCTGCCCTCGATCCGGTGGGGTGTCGCCTACGGGGTGATCCTCTCCACCGCCCGGGCGCTGGGTGAGATCGGGGCGGTGCTCGTCGTCTCCTCGCTGGTCGCCGGTCAGACGCTCACCCTGCCGCTGCTCGTCTTTCAGCGGGCCATGGACATCGGTCCCGCCTCGACGACCGGCGACTACGCGGCCGCCACCGAGCTCGCGGTCATCTCGCTCGTCGTGCTGCTGGTCATGACTATCCTCTCGCCCCGAAGGGACCCCTCGACATGAGCATCCAGATCACCGATGTCGGCAAGCGGTTCGGCGATTTCACCGCCCTGGAGTCGATCGCGCTCGAGGTCCCCGAGGGATCGCTCACGGCGCTGCTGGGTCCCAGCGGCTCGGGCAAGTCGACGCTGCTGCGCATCATCGCCGGGCTTGAGATGCCCGACGAGGGCACGGTGTTCATCGACGGCCGGGACGTGAGTCGCCTCGTCCCCCAGAAGCGCGGGATCGGCTTCGTGTTCCAGCACTATGCGGCGTTCGCGCACATGAGCGTCCGGGACAACGTCGCCTTCGGCCTGCAGATCCGCCGCCGGCCCAAGGCCGAGGTCCGCGCCAAGGTCGACGAGCTGCTGGAGCTCGTCGGGCTCACGAAGTGGGGCGACCGCCGGCCCTCTCAGCTGTCGGGCGGCCAGCGCCAGCGGATGGCGCTCGCGCGCGCGCTCGCGGTCGCGCCCAAGGTGCTGCTGCTCGACGAGCCCTTCGGCGCCCTGGACGCGATCGTGCGTGCCGAGCTGCGCGCCTGGCTGCGGCGCCTGCACGACGAGCAGGGGACGACGACCGTGCTGGTCACCCACGACCAGGAGGAGGCGATGGAGATCTCCGACCGGATCGCGGTGATGAGCCACGGTCACATCGAGCAGGTCGGCTCCCCACGCGAGATCTACGACTCACCCGCCAGCGAGTTCGTGATGGGCTTCGTGGGCCCGGTGAGCCGGGTCGGCTCGCTGCTCGTGCGACCGCACGACGTCACGCTGTCGGTCACTCCGCGCGACGGCGCGATCGAGGCGATGGTCGACCGCGTCGTCCATCTCGGCTTCGAGGTGCGCGTCGAGCTGACGTTGTCCGACGGTTCCAAGACGCGCGCGCAGGTGACCCGGGCCCAGGCTCAGGAGCTCGAGCTCACCCCAGGTGAGATCGTCTACCTACGTCCGCCCGCGGAAGCGAACATCCTCGCCCGCGCCGAGGAGACCCCGGTGCCCGCCGGGGCCTGAGTCGCCCGGGGACAATCCACCATCTGTCCACCGCCGGTCAAGGTCGGCGGTGAAGTGGTCGACTCGTTTTGAGTTGTCGGTTTCGTCTTTGACACCTCACTTGCCGCCGCTGGCTGAGGGAGCGGGCGCCGAGCCCGGCCTCTGCGACGCCCACTACCGCGCGTTCACGCGGCTCGCGATCGCCGCCGAGCGCGGGCGCGACGGGGCCGTCGGGCACCCCGCGCGGGTCGGTGCGATCTCGGAGGCGGTTGCCCGTGAGCTCAAGCTCGGCGGGTTCGCAGCCACCTGGCTGGGTCAGGCGGCACCGCTGCATGACATCGGCAAGCTCGTCATCCCCGACGCGATCCTGCTCAAGCCCGGACCGCTGACCGCCGCCGAGTTCAAGATCGTCAAGCACCACACGCGCGCCGGCGCCGAGATGCTCTCCGGGAGCGGGTCGCGGCTGCTGGGCATCGCCCGGGAGATCGCTCTCACCCACCACGAGCGCTGGGACGGGGGTGGCTATCCACAGGGGTTGGCCGGGGAGGCGATCGCGCTCAGCGGCCGGATCGTGGCCATCGCCGACGTCTTCGACGCGCTCACCCACGCCCGCCCCTACAAGGAGGCGTGGGCGATCGAGCTCGCGGTGCAGAAGATCCGCGATGGCCGCGCGACCCACTTCGATCCCGCCGTCGTCGACGCGTTCCTCGCGGTCGTCGGCCGGATCTCCCTCGCCCGCCCGGAACTCGCGGCGATCTGAGAGCGCAGCCGGTGCGGGCGACCTCGCCCGCCCATCGTCAGCGCGTCGCCCAGGCCCCGGGATCCTCGGTGAGCTGCTGCACCGCCGCCGGCAGCGTCTGCCCGGCGAGGTCGGCGATCGTCGTCGCCTCCAGGACCCGACGCAGGTTCACGCGGACCGCGATCCACACCGTCGGCAGTGATGCGGCCGCTCCGTCGTAGCGCGCGTCCTCGGGCGGGCCGCCACGCACGCTGGCCAGCGGCCCCTCGACGGACCGGATCACATCGGCGACGGTCACCTCGGCCGCGGGCCGAGCGAGGCGAAAGCCGCCGTCGGCGCCGCGGTGGCTGCGCACGATTCCCGCGTGGCGCAGCTCGCCGAGGATGTTCTCCAGAAAGTTGAGCGGGATGCTCTGAGCGGTCGCGATGCGCTCGGCCTTCATCGGCTTCTCGCCGTCGGCCGCCGCCAGCTCGGCGACCGCCCGTACCGCATAGTCCGCTTTGGCCGAGATCCGCATACGCCGCTTGAGACTAGGCCGCGCTCGCGCGCAGATCGTAGGCGTCGGCGAGCTCGGGGTCCCGGGCCGCGAGCATCTCGGCGAGGTCGACCATCACCTTGGCCTGCTTCCAGCTCGCGTCGTCCTGCATCTTGCCGTCGAGCATGTGGACGCCGCTGCCGTCGGGGATCGCCTCCAGCACCCGCTTGGCGAACGCGACCTCGTCGGGATCGGGGCTGAACACCTTCTTGGCGACCGCGATCTGGGCGGGGTGCAGCGACCACGCCCCGACGCAGCCCAGGATGAACGCCGCCCGGAACTGGGCTTCGCAGCCGGCGAGGTCCTTGATGTCGCCGAACGGGCCGTAGAACGGGAGGATCCCCATCGCCGTGCAGGCATCGACCATGCGCGCCATCGTGTAGTGCCACGGGTCCTGCTGGGCGCTCACGCGCCGGGCGTCCGGATCGTCGGGATCGGGATCCTCGATCGAGCGGTAGCCCGGGTGCCCGCCGCCGACGCGGGTCGTCTTCATCCGCCGTGACGCCGCCAGGTCGGCCGGGCCGAGGCTCATCCCCTGCATGCGCGGGCTGGCGGCTGCGATCTCCTCGACGTTGACGACGCCGAGGCCGGTCTCCAGCAGCGCGTGGATGAGGATCGGCTTCTGAACGCCGGCCTTGGCCTCCAGCTGGGCGAGCAGCCGATCGACGTAGTGGATGTCCCACGGACCCTCGACCTTGGGGACCATGACGACATCGAGGCGGTCGCCGATCTCGGTGACGAGCGTCGTGAGGTCGTCGAGCACCCAGGGGGACTCAAGCGCGTTGACCCGCGTCCACAGCTGCGTGGCGCCGAGGTCGACCTCGCGCCCGACCTTGGCCAGGCCGGCGCGCGCGGCCTCCTTGCGCTCGACGGGCACGGCGTCCTCGAGGTTGCCGAGCAGGATGTCGACGGTCGGCGCGATGTCCGGGACCTTGGCGACCATCTTCTCGTTTGAGAAATCGAGGAAATGGATCATCCGCGAGGGCACGATCGGGATCTCGAGGATCGGGTCGGGGGCGCCGATCGCCAGCGGCTTTCCGAAATCTCGGGGGTTGCGCACGTCGTCTTCTCTCCTGGTCGGGGGGGCGAACCGTACCGTGGGCGGGCCGGGGTGGCATCCTCAAGCTGCTTTGCGACCGCCAACGACAGGAGTTCCACGATGCCCGACGTCGACACCGATCAGTTCACCCGGGAGGCGAGCGGCGGCCACCCGTTCGGCCGCTACCTCGAGGAGTTCGAGGTCGGAGCCGTCTACAAGCACTGGCCGGCCAAGACGGTGACCGAGGCCGACGACCACCTGTTCTGCCTGATCACCATGAACCACCATCCGCTGCACCTGAACGACGTGTACGCGGCGGCCACCCAGCAGGGGCGCAACGTCGTCGTGGGTCCCTACGTGTACTCGCTGGCGCTCGGCATGTCGGTCTCCGACGTGAGCGGCAAGGCGATCGCCAACCTCGCCACCGAGGAGCTGAGCCACCCCAACCCGGTGTTCCACGGGGACACCCTGTACGCCGAGACCGAGGTGCTCGAGAAGCGCGATTCGCGCTCCAAGCCCGACCGGGGAACCGTGAAGGTGCACACCAAGGTTCTCAACCAGGACGGCGTCCTCGTCGCGGAGTTCAAGCGGCTCGTGCTGGTGCCGAAGCGACCGACCGGAGAATAGAGGCGATGTGAGCGCTCACAACGTGTGAGCGCTGACGCCGCGCCTCGATTTTTCAGGTCACACCGGTACGCTGCCGATCACCTTTACGCATTTCGTCTCTTTTCAATTCAGCCAAGGAGTTTCGACTGAAAATGGCCAACACCGCCCCGAAGCACCAAGCGACGACGGATCATCCCGGGCTCCGCGCCTGGGTCGACGAGGTGGCGGCGCTCACCCAGCCCGACGACATCCATTGGTGCGACGGTTCGACTGAGGAGTACGACCAGCTGGCTCAGCTGCTCGTCGACAAGGGCACGTTCCGCAAGCTGTCGGACGCCAAGCGGCCCAACTCCTACCTGGCCCTGTCAGACCCCGGCGACGTGGCGCGCGTCGAGGACCGCACGTTCATCTGTCCCGCCGAGGAGGCCGACGCCGGTCCGACGAACAACTGGCGCGATCCCACGGAGATGCGGACGATGCTCAACGGGCTGTTCGACGGCTGCATGCGGGGGCGCACGATGTACGTGGTGCCGTTCTCGATGGGGCCGCTCGGCTCGCCGATCGCCCACCTCGGGGTTCAGCTCACCGACTCCCCCTACGTGGCGGTGTCGATGCGGATCATGACCCGCATGGGACAGCCGGCGCTCGACGTGCTCGGTCGCGACGGCGAGTACGTGCCGTGCCTGCATTCGGTGGGCGCCCCGCTCACCGACGGCGACAGCGACGTGGCGTGGCCCTGCAACGCCGACAACAAGTACATCGTCCACTTCCCCGAGAGCCGTGAGATCTGGTCATACGGCTCGGGATACGGCGGCAACGCGCTGCTGGGCAAGAAGTGCCTGGCGCTGCGGATCGCCTCGGTGATGGCCCACGACGAGGGCTGGATGGCCGAGCACATGCTCATCCTCAAGCTCACCTCGCCGGCGGACGTCGTCAAGTACGTCGCGGCCGCGTTCCCGAGCGCCTGCGGCAAGACCAACCTCGCGATGCTCGTACCCACGCTGCCCGGCTGGAAGGTCGAGACCGTCGGGGACGACATCGCCTGGATGAAGTTCGGCGAGGACGGCCGGCTGTACGCGGTCAACCCCGAGGCCGGCTTCTTCGGCGTCGCCCCCGGCACCGGCGCGC
>CAZZWJ010000054.1:0-12080 GCA_964657875.1 uncultured Solirubrobacteraceae bacterium | reverse complement strand
CGAGACCGGCATCACCTACGACGACATGAAGAACCGGATCATGGGCGAGCTCAAGCGCGTCTTCCGGCCCGAGTTCCTCAACCGTCTCGATGACGTGATCGTCTTCCACAAGCTGGCCAAGGACGAGATCAAGGTGATCGTCGACCTGCTGCTCACGCGGATCCGCGAGTCGATGGCCGAGCGGGAGCTGCAGCTCGAGCTCTCCGACGAGGCCAAGGACCTGCTCGTGGAGAAGGGCTGGGATCCCGCCATGGGTGCCCGTCCGCTGCGTCGGGCGATCCAGCGCTACATCGAGGACCCGCTCGCCGACTTCGTCCTGCGCGCCCAGGTGCCGCCGGGGTCGACCGTGCTCGTGGAGCCCGGTGAGCCCGACACCGACGACGAGGACGTCAAGCTGTCGGTGATCGAGCCCGCGCCGAAGCCCACGCCGGTTGGCGTCGGCGCCGAGGGCGGCTCCGAGGACGACGGTGCCGACGTTCCGTCAGAGCCCGAATCGCCGACCGCCGACTCCGGAGACGCCACCGCCGCGGAGTAGCGCGCCGGCGACGGCTCGCCTGACATCACGCTGGGTTCTGTGCGGCCCCCGGGAGACCGGGGGCCGCCGTGCGTCCGGGGTCGCTGGTTTCCGCTCGGGGGTCGTCCCCCGTGCGTCCGGGTGCCTCTAGACGACGCCGTTGACGAGCAGGCCCACGAACAGGCCCACCCAGAGGACCGGGGCGATCAGCCCCAGGATGATCCCCAGCCACGCCCGACCGCGGCCGGTGAGCTCCGGCGAGGCGTGGATCTCCCGCAGCCCCCGCACCCCGTAGACGACCGCGAGAGGCGTGAGCACCGCGAACATGAGCATGAAGCCGAGCCCCACGCCGGCGAGCCCAAGCCACAGGGCCCACGTCGCCGACTGGCTACGCGGCACCGGCACCGGCACCGGCGCTGAGCCGTTGCCGCTCAGCGTGCTGACCGAGATCCGGCTCGTCATCGTCGCGGAATTCCGGCCGTCGCCACGCGCCGATTGTGCCAGAGCATTGTCGGGCTGGCGCCGAATCTGCGACAGACGTGTCGGCGGCCCTCGCCCCGGGGTGATGTCGTCCAGAGCGGCCCGTAGGCTGCCCCGCAGATGCCCCGCTCAGCCACCGTCTTCGTCTGCTCGGCCTGCGCCCATGAGACCGGTCGCTGGGCCGGTCGCTGCCCAGGCTGCGGGGAGTGGAACTCGCTCGTCGAGCAGCCCCGGCCAACGGCCGGCGCCGGCACCGCCCGGGGCGGCTCGGGCGCCGGGGGTGGGCGCGCTGCCCGCGCCGGCCTCGCGGTCAAGCCGGTCGCCCTGCGCGACGTCGACGCGGTCGAGCACGAGCGTCTGAGCACCGGGATCGGCGAGCTGGATGACGTGCTCGGCGGTGGCCTCGTCCCCGGCTCACTCGTGCTCATCGGCGGCGCGCCGGGGATCGGCAAGTCGACGCTGACGACGATGGCCCTCGCCAACCTGTGCGCCGCCGGGCGACGGACGCTGTACGTCTCCGCCGAGGAGTCCGCGGCTCAGATCCGTCTGCGGGCCCAGCGCCTGGGCCGCGGGGAGGCGCTCGCCCTCCCGGTGATCGCCGAGACCGATCTGCACACGGTGCTCGCCACCCTGGAGCAGGAGCGCCCGGAGGTGTGCGTGATCGACTCGGTGCAGACCCTGCACTCCGTCGACCTGTCCTCGGCGGCGGGGTCGGTCGCGCAGGTGCGGGAGGTCGCCGGTGAGATCATGGTCCTCGCCAAGCGGCTGCGGATCGCCGTCCTGCTCGTCGGCCACGTCACCAAGGAGGGCGCACTCGCCGGCCCCCGGGTGTTGGAGCACCTCGTCGACTGCGTGCTGCAGTTCGAGGGTGAGCGGGAGCGGACCTATCGCACCGTGCGGGCGGTGAAGAACCGCTTCGGCTCCACCGACGAGGCCGGCGTCTTCGAGATGCGCGACCACGGCCTGGTCGAGGTCCTGGATGCCTCGGCGCGCTTCCTCGAGGAGGCGACGCGCGCCCCCGGCAGCGTCGTGCTGTGCGCGATGGAGGGCACCCGCCCGCTGCTGGTCGAGGTCCAGGCGCTCGTCAGCCCGTCCGAGCTCGTGCCGCCCCGGCGGGTCGTGTCGGGTCTTGACCGCAACCGCGTCGCGCTCGTGCTCGCGGTGCTCGGTCGCCACGGGGGGATCGGCCTCGGGTCCAGCGACGTGTTCGTCAACGTCGTCGGCGGGGTGCGCGTCGAGGAGCCCGGATCCGACCTCGCCGTCGCGCTCGCGGTCGCCTCCGCGACGCGGCGCACCGCGCTCGTCGGCGACGGCGCGGCCGCCCCGCCACCGCCGCTGGCGTGCTTCGGTGAGCTCGGGCTCACCGGGGAGCTGCGGACCGTCGCCCACGGGGATCGCCGGCTCGCCGAGGCCCGCCGCTTCGGCCTGGCACCGGTGCTGGAGCCCGCGCGGTTTCCGACCCTCCGCGCGGCGATCACCGCGGGTCTCGGCGCGCGGGAGCGGGCGCCCCGAGCGGCCTGAGGGCGGACGAACGGCCCGCAAGGATACCCGGGCCCGTCGCGAGCTAAAATGAACCGAGATGCCGTCGCGATCCGGGGAAGAGCTCAAAGACGAGCTCGAGGCGCGACAGGAGTCGCGGATCATGCGGGCGCTGGAGATGGTCGCGCCCGGAACCCTGCTGCGGGAGGGGATCGACAACATCGTCGACGCTCGCACCGGTGGTCTGATCGTGATCGGGGACGCCGACGAGCTCGCGTTCATGTACTCCGGCGGCATCCGCCTCGACATCGACTACACGCCGGCGCTCGTCTACGAGCTGGCCAAGATGGACGGAGCGATCGTCCTGTCGGCGAGCGCGACGAAGATCGCCCACGTCAACGTGCAGCTGATGCCGGATCCGACGATCCTCACCACCGAGACCGGCACTCGTCACCGCACCGCCGAGCGCGTCTCCAAGCAGGTGGACGCGATCGTGATCGCCGTCTCCGAACGCCGCGAGGTCGTCTCGCTCTACGTCGACGGGATGAAGTACATCCTGGAGGACATTCCGGTCGTGCTCGCCAAGGCCAACCAGGCGCTCGCCGCCCTGGACAAGTACCGCAGCCGCCTGGATCAGGTCTCGACCCGCCTCACCGCGCTCGAGTTCGAGGGTGGGGTGACGCTCAACGACGTGCTCACGGTGCTCCAACGCGTCGAGCTCGTCACCCGCATGACGGTCGAGATCGAGCGCTACATCGTCGAGCTCGGCACCGAGGGGCGCCTGATCGAGATGCAGCTCGACGAGACGATGGTCGGGGTCGCCGCCGACCGCACGGCGCTCGTCCACGACTACCTCGTCGGCGATGACGACGATGAGAGCTTCGCCGGCCTCTTCGACCAGCTGCTCAGACTTCCCCATCAGGACCTGTTGGACTTCGGGCGCCTGGCCGAGCTCCTCGGCTATGACCGCAAGCTCAACACCCTCGACTACCCCGTGTCACCGCGTGGCTTCCGGATCCTGGGACGCATCCCGCGTCTGCCCAGGCAGGTGGTCGCGCGGATCGTCACCGAGTTCGGGGGCCTGGAGGAGCTGCTCGCCGCCTCCGACGGTGAGCTTGAGACCGTCGAGGGCGTCGGTGACATACGGGCGAAGGACATCCGCGAGGGCCTTCGCCGCCAGCAGGAGATCAACCTCGTCGATCGGTACCTGCAGACGTAGGACAATCCGCGTGCGCCCCGGCGCCGCTTTCACTGAGGAGGACACCATCACAGAGCTAACGGAAGAGCAGCTGGAGGATCTCGAGATCGACGTCGTCGTCGTCAACGTCGAGTTCGAGATCGGCCAGAGCGTGGTCTACCCGCATCACGGCGCGGGCAAGGTCCTTCGCAAGGAGATGAAGGAGGTGCTCGGCGAGAGCCGCGAGTACCTCACGATCAAGATCCTGCACAACGACATGACGGTGATGGTGCCGACGCAGAACGCGTCGATGGCCGGACTGCGGCCGATCATCGACGAGGAGACGGTCAAGAAGGTGACCGCGGTCCTCTGCGACGAGTGCTCGGAGATGCCCAAGAACTGGAACCGGCGCTTCAAGCACAACCGCGACAAGATCAAGACCGGGGACATCTACGAGCTCGCCGAAGTCGTGCGCAACCTCGCGATCCGCGAAGCCGAGAAGGGCCTCTCGACCGGCGAGAAGCAGATGTACACGCGCGCCAAGAAGATCCTCACCTCCGAGCTCATGTACGCGCTGGAGATGGACGAGCAGCAGGTCGACGAGCATCTGCACACGCTGCTGATCGAGCAGCACGGGCTGGTCTCCACCAAGGTCGCGGTCGCGGCCGACTAGGTCGCGGAGCGCCCCGCAGCGAAAGCTCCGAGCAGTCGATGGCGGTTGCGCTCATCGTGGCCGCCGGCCGGGGAGAGCGTCTTGGGTTACACCGGCCCAAGGCGCTCGTGACGTTGCGCGGGCGCCCGATGCTCGCCTACAGCGTCGATGCGCTCACCGCGGTCCCGGCGGTGACCCGGATCGTCGTCGCCCTGCCCGCCGGGGAGCTGGACGCCGCGCCGCCCGGCGTGATCGCGGTGGCGGGGGGCACCCAGCGTTCCCACTCGGTGCTCGCGGCGCTCGCGGCGGCCGGGGACGGTGACCCCGTGATCGTCCACGACGCGGCGCGCCCGCTCGCGCCGGCGGCGCTCTTCAGCGAGGCGCTCACCGCCCTCGAGCACGCGCCCGAGGCGGATGCCGTGATCACGGCGACCCCGGTCACCGACACGATCAAGGAGCTCGGCGACGACGGTCGCACGGTCGCGCGGACGCTCACGCGCTCCCGGCTGTGGGCGGTGCAGACCCCGCAGGTGTTCCGCCGCGCGGCGCTCGAGCGGGTGCTGAGCGCCGGCGACGAGGCGCTGCTGGCCCGGGCGACCGACGACGCGTGGCTGATCGAGCAGGCCGGCGGCGTCGTCCACGTCCACCCCGGAGACCCCGCCAACCTCAAGGTGACCACGCCCCACGATCTCCGCGTCGCCGAGCTGCTGCTCGCCGAGCGAGCGGCGGCGGGTCACGCCGGCGTCGAGATCGAGGTCCAGGTGAGCCCGTCGTGAGCATCGGGGCCCGCGGGAGCCGGCCGTGAGCAGCGGCATCGGCTGGGACGTCCACCGCCTGGTGGCGGGACGCCCGCTCATCCTCGGCGGCGTCCGGCTCGAGCACGACCGCGGGCTGGACGGTCACTCCGACGCCGACGTGCTCACCCACGCGGTGATCGACGCGATGCTCGGCGCCTGCGGCCTGGGCGACATCGGCGAGCACTTTCCCGACACCGACCCCGCCTACGCCGGGGCGGACTCGATGGACCTGCTCGCCCACACCGTGGCGCTCCTCGCCGATCGGGGCCTGCGGGTCGCGCACGTCGACACGACGGTGATCATGGAGCGGCCCAAGCTCTCCCCGGTGAAGGCGCAGCTCCGCGAGGCGCTCGCCGCCGCGCTGGAGCTGAGCGCCGAGCACGTCAACGTGAAGGCGACCCGCGGGGAGGGGATGGGATTCATCGGCCGTGAGGAGGGCATCGGTGCGTTGGCGATCGTCACCGTGGCGCCGCTGGGCGGCGGGGCGCCGGCCGGGCCGGGGGTGCGTGACGGGCCGGGGGTGCCCGAGTGAGCGTCACGCCCCAGCCGCTGTTGTGCGTCGCCGACGTCGATGTCTCGAGTCGCTTCTACGCGGCGCTGCTCGGCGGCGATGACACCCACGGCGGGCGCCATGGCGACGGCCCGCGTGAGTACGGGCGCCTGGAGATCGACGACGCCCTCGTGCTGCAACTGCATGCCGCGGACATCGCCCACCACCACGGCGCGCTCGCGCGGCCGGGCGTCCCGCTCGGCAACGGCGTCGCCGTGTGGTTCTCCGTCGACGGCTTCGACGCCGCGGCGGCCCGCGTCCACGCCTCGGGGGCCGAGATCGTCCACGACGTGCACGTCAACCCCAACGCAAACCAGCGCGAGATCTGGCTGCGCGATCCTGACGGCTACCTCGTGGTGCTCGCCGAGGCCTGATCGAGTACCGGAGGTCGAGATCGGGCGGTGTCCAGAGCGTCGTCTAGGTTTCCTGAAGATGCGCTCGGTCAGCCTGCATGACACGCTCACCGGCGGGGTCCGCCCGCTCGTGCCCGCCCGTCCGGGACGGGTGCGGATCTACACCTGTGGACCGACGGTCTACGGACGGGTGCACGTCGGTAACGCCCGGCACTTCATCGTCTTCTCCCAGCTGAAGCGGTTTCTATGCCACGAGGGCTATGCGGTGCAGCTCGTCTCGAACATCACCGACATCAACGACAAGATCTACGCCGCGGCGGCCGCCGCGGGCCTGCCCCGCACCGAGCTCGCCGCGCAGATGACCGCCCATTACGTCGCCGACACCGACGCGCTCGGGCTCGGACGCCCCGACGATGAGCCGCTTGCCTCCGAGAGCGTCGAGTCGATCGTCGCCCTGATCGAGCGCCTCATCCAGACCGGTCACGCCTACGCCGCCGACGGCGACGTGTACTTCTCGGTGCGCTCCGACCCCGCCTACGGGGAGCTCTCCCACCGCGACATCGGTGAGCTGACCGAATCCCACCCGCCCGAGGGGGCCGACGGCGACGACCCCGCGGAGCTCATCGCCCGCAAGCGCGACCCGCTGGACTTCGCGCTGTGGAAGGGGGAGAAGCCCGGGGAGGACACGAGCTGGCCCGCGCCGTGGGGCGCCGGTCGCCCGGGGTGGCACATCGAGTGCTCGGCGATGGCCGAGGCGCTGCTCGGAGTCGACTTCGAGATCCACGGTGGCGGCTCAGACCTCGTCTTTCCCCACCACGAGAACGAGATCGCCCAGACCCGCGGGGCGACCGGGCAGCCGCTCGCGCGCCTGTGGGTCCACGTCGGCATGATCCGGCTCGACGCCGAGAAGATGTCCAAGTCGCTGGGCAACACGTTCGGCCTCGCCGAGGCGATCGCCCGCCACGGCGCACCGACGCTGCTCATGTACTTCTCCCAGGGCCACTGGCGCCAGCCGATGGAGTACGACGACGCCCGCCTCAGCGAGGCCGCCGCCTTCGCCCAGCGCATCCGCGAGGCCGGCCGGAGACTCACCGACGGGCCGAGCCCCGAGTGGTCAGGGCCGCTGCGCGAGCGCTACCTCGACGTGCTCGCCGCCGACTTCAACACCCCGCAGGCGCTCGCGGTGATCGCCGACTGGATCCGCACCGCCAACCGCGAGCCGGCCGGGACCGTCGGCGGCGCGGATCTCGCCGAGATGCTGCACATACTCGGCCTCGAGGAGCTGCTCGCGGCTTCCACGACGGTCGCCTCCGCGCCCGCGGAGGCGCTGATGGCCGCCCGGGAGCAGGCCCGCGCCGCGCGCGACTACGCCGAGGCCGACCGCCTGCGCGACGAACTGCGGACGCTCGGCTTCGAGGTGCGCGACGGACCCGACGGACCCCAGCTGCTCGCGCTCTGATGGACCCCGGCGGCTCGCGCGCAGGGGCGCCCGGTGTATGAATAACCCCGCGCGGCGCTTGACAGCGGCGCAGTGCTATGTCAATCTGCGCGCAGATAAGGATCAACTCGAGCTTGAGGGCCCGGGTTCGTTTCGCAGTCCGGGCCGTCGAGCGCCCGTCTCGGGACACTCATATTGCAGTGCGGCGCCAGGGGAGGTAGCCCGTTACGACTCATCAGACGACCGTCGCTCGCGCGACGGTGGAAAGGCTCGTTCGTGGCTCGACTCTCTTCCTACTCTCAGTCTCAACTCAAGGTCGAGGATGGCTTCCTGATCGCCCTGGCGAAGCAGGGGCATCCGCAGGCGTACGACCAGATCGTCCGGCGCTACTACGGATTCGTCCGTCTGAAGGCGTCCTCCTACTTCCTGGCCGGTGGCGACTCCGACGATCTCATCCAGGAGGGTCTGGTCGGCCTCTACAAGGCGGTGCGGGACTATCGCACCGACCGTGAATCGAGCTTTCGCAACTTCGCCGAGCTCTGCATCACCCGCCAGATCATCACCGCGGTCAAGACGGCGACCCGCAACAAGCACACGCCGCTGAACCAGTACGTCTCGTTCTCAAGCTCCCCGACGGGCGGGACCGGCGACAACGAGCCGACGCTCGACGAGATGCTCCCCGGCTCCACGGTCCATGACCCGGTCAACCAGGTCATCTCCAGTGAGGAGCTGCGCGCGCTCGTCGCCTGCATCTCGACCACGCTGTCCGAGCTCGAGTCCCGCGTGCTCGCGCTCTACCTCGACGGCCACTCCTACGAGGAGGTCGGCGTGCGCCTGGGCTGCGACTGCAAGACCGTCGACAACGCCCTGCAGCGCGTCAAGCGCAAGATCGGCGCCCATCTCAACGTGCGGGCGATCGCGGCCTGACCGACGCCGGCGTCACCGCCGGCAGCGAGATCGCAAAGCAGGCGCCCCCGCCGGGTCGATTGGCCACCCGGACCTGTCCGCCCATCGCCGCCACGAGCTGGGCGACCAGGGCGAGGCCGAGGCCCGAGCCGACCGCTCGTCCAGGGTCCGCGCGGTAGCGGTCATATAGGTAGAAGCGCTCAAACGCCCGTCCGAGATCCGCTTCCTCCAGGCCCGGGCCGGTATCGCACACCTCGAGGCCGGCGGACACGACGCGCACCGTCACCGTCCCGCCGGGCGGGGTGAGGCGCAGCGCGTTCTCGACGAGGTTGGAGGCGGCCTGCAGCAGCCGACCCGCGTCACCGCGCACCTGACCCGGGCCCGCCCCGTCCTGGGTGAGCGTCACCGCGAGCTCCCGGGCGCGGACCTCGTGGCGGGTGACGACGGCGTCGGCGACGTCGGCGAGGTCGACCGGCTCATCGGCGATTGAGAAGTCGGCGCGTCCCAGCCGCGCGAGGTCGAGCAGGTCGACGACGAGGCTCTCCAGGCGGCCGGCCTCGACGGCGATCACCCGGGCGGCGTCGTCGGGCGCCACCGCCCCCTCTCCCAGCGCCTCGGCGTAACCGCGCACCGAGGTCAGCGGCGTCTTGAGCTCATGGCTCACCGACTCCAGGAACGTCCGCTGGGCCTCCTGGGCCCGGGCCAGCTGCGCCGACATCCGGTTGAAGGAGCGACCGAGGTCGGCGAGCTCGTCGCTGCCCTCGACGGGGACCGTGACCGCGCTCTCGCCGTCGGCGAGCCGATGGGTCGCCTCGGCGAGGGAGTGGATCGGGCGCGTGAGGCGGCGGGCGAGCACCGCGGCGAGCGCCACCGCGAACAGGGCGCCGACGAGCCCCGCGAGCGCGAGCGCCTCCAGAAACGGGCGCCACTCGGCGAATGGCAGGTCGGAGCGGCGCAGCAGGATGATCCGTCCTCGGGCGGTCGCCCGCGAGACCTCGCTGTAGGCGTGGCCGTGCACGTGGATGGTCGCCTCGGAATCGAGCTTTGGACCGACCGCGGCGAGGACCGCGGCGGTGAACCGCGGCCCCGCCGCGTGCAGGCGCCGGGCGTCGACGCGGTAGACGTGGTCACCGGCCCGGCGGGCGCCGGGGGGGCCGCCCACCACGGCGACGACGTCGGCGGTGCTGCGCAGCTGCGTGAGCGCCTGGCGGGCGACATGCCGGCGGACGAGCACGACGCCGAAGGCGACGGTGAGCGTGCAGGAGACGATCGCGGCGAGCGCGAGGTAGGCGAGGACCCGGCGGCGCAGGCTCACGCCGACGCCTTGTAGCCGACGCCGCGCACGGTCCGGATCAGCTCCGGGCGACCGAGCTTCTTGCGCAGCTGGGCGACGTGGACCTCGACGGTGCGGGTCTCCCCGGGCGAGCGGAAGTCCCACACGGACTCCAGCAGCTGCTCGCGGCTGACCACCTGGCCCCGGTGGCGCACGAGGTACTCCAGCAGGTCGAACTCGCGTTGGGTGAGCTCGATCTCGACGTCGTCGAGACGGACCTCCCGGGCTCCGCGATCCAGGACGAGCGGACCGAGCTCCAGGCGATCGTCGGCGTCGCCGGGGCGCTGCTCGCCGGTGCGCCGCAGCACCGCCTTGACGCGGGCGGTGAGCTCGCGCGGGGAGAACGGCTTGCTCACATAGTCATCGGCGCCGACCTCCAGTCCGGCGACCCGGTCGGTCTCCTCGTCGCGGGCGGTGAGCATGATCACCGGGACCTCGCCGCCGATCCGCCGACACACCTCAAAGCCGTCGATCCCGGGCAGCCCGATGTCCAGCACGACCAGGCCGATCCGGTGACGTCGCAGCTCGATCAGCGCGTCCTCACCCGAGCGCACCCACAGGGCGTGGTAACCGGCGCGCTCCAGATAGGTGCGCAGCAGCGCGCCGATCGGCGGCTCGTCCTCGACGATCATCACCGTGACGGGCATCGCAACCGACATCGTAGGTCGGCCCGATCGTCCCGGAGGTTCCACGGCGCAGGCTTTACCCGCAGCTGACCTTCGGCTGACGCTGCGCTTGACGGCCTGAGCCACAGTGTGATCTCCCCCGAAACCCGTCAGTGGAGGTTTTCACCAATGTCACCCGTCAGCTTCCGATCTCGCGCCCTCGCCGTCGGCGTCCTCTGTGCCGCCGGTGGTGTCGGCGCCGGCGCCGTCGCCAGCGCGACCGCCGCCACCGGCCATCACTCGAGCACCACCGCCCACCACGCCCGCGCCGGGCACGGCCACGCCCGCCTGCGGGAGCTGCGCAAGGTCGCGCGTCACTCGGTCTCGGGGAGCGTCGTGGTCGACACCAAGCAGGGCTTTCAGACGATCACCTTCGAGCGCGGCACCGTGGACTCGGTGAGCGGGGATCAGATCACGATCACCGAGGGCGGCCCGAAGGTGGCCCAGCGCCGGGCGACGATCACCGTGCCCTCGACCGTCCACGTCCGTGACAACGGCGCCAAGGCGACGATGTCGTCGGTGACCGCCGGCCAGCACGTGGTCGTGCTCACGCTCCCCAAGCGCACCGTCGTGCTCGCCCGCACGCCGAAGCACGCCGCGGCCTGACGGCCTGACGGCTGACGGCTGACGCGGATGCGGTAGCCCGCATCAGCTGGCGCCCGCCGACGGGGACGAGGTCACCGGGGCCGTCCGGCCACGGTCACGGTGGCCTTGCCCCCGCCGGTCGGCGTCAGCCCGCGGTCGGCGCTGCGATCGGCCCGAGGTTCGGCGTGAGGCCGTGCAGCTCGAAGGCGCGAAAGCGTGAGAACAGCCGGTGCTCGGGACCGTGGAAGTCGGCCGAGCCCGTGGTGTAGAGGCCGTCTCGGGCGGCCCGCGTGACGAGCAGTCGGGTCTGCTCGGCGGTGTGAGTGGCGTAGAACGCCTCGACGCCGTCCAGTCCCGCGGCGCGAAAGCCCTCCAGGGCGTCGAGCACCTCGGCGTCCTCGGCGAGATCCCAGAACGGGTGCGCCCACACGGCGACGCCGCCGGCCTCGTGGATGAGGGCGATCGCCGCCTCCACGGTGGGGGAGCTGCGCGCCACGAACGCCGGTGCCCCCTCGATCAGGTAGGCGACGAGGAACTCGGTCATCTCGCTCAGTCCCGCCGCCTGCAGCCGCGCCTGGTTGTCGGGATGGGCGACGACGGCCTCGGCGAGGTGGGGGCGACCGATCGGCTTTCCGGCGGCGGCCCGCGCGGCGAGCCCGGTCTCGTCGATCGCGAAGCCGAGCTCGCGCAGCCGCGCGGCCATCGCGTCGGCGCGCCGCTCACGATCGTCGCGGGAGTGGGCGAGCGCCGCCTGCAGGCCCGGGTGCTCCGGGTCGATCCGGTAGCCGAGGATGTGGAGGTCCAGCCGGCCGTCGTGGACGGCGGTGATCTCGGTCGCGGTCACGAGATCGATGCCGACCGTCCGCGCCGCCGCCTGCGCCTCCGCGATCCCGGCGGTCGTGTCGTGGTCGCTGAGCGCGAGCAGCGTCACCCCCGCGGCGGCGGCCGCGGCGACGACCTGCGCCGGCGCGAGCGCACCGTCGGAGTGCCGCGAGTGGCTCTGCAGGTCAAACGTCGGGGCGTCCTCGGAGGGCATGTCGGGGCGTGAGGCTACCCGTCGAGGCGGTCAGCCGGGGGCGGTGGCGCGATCAAGCGGGAGCGGTGGCGCGGGCCGCGGGGCGGGGGGCGACGCCCCTCCCGGATCCCGCACC
>CAZZWJ010000053.1:0-12114 GCA_964657875.1 uncultured Solirubrobacteraceae bacterium | reverse complement strand
GGGCCGGCGTCCCCGGCCGCGTCGAGCGAGCGCCGCTCACTCCGGCCGTGCGACCGCGTAGCTCGCCAGCACCACGCCCGTGTCGAGCGCCTGGGATGACAGCAGGCGGAGTGTCCGGGTGTCGGGGCTCTCGGGATACAGGCGGTCGCCGCTGCCGAGCAGCAGCGGGAAGACCTGGAGGTTGATCTCATCGACCAGCCCGGCGGCGAGCAGCGACTGTGCGAGCGTGCGGCTGCCGGCGACGAGGATCGGGCCGCCGTCGCCGGCCCTGAGCTCGGCGACCGCCGCCTCGACGTCGGCCGCGATCATCGTCGTGTCGTGCCAGTCGCTGTGACCCAGCGTGCTCGAGACCACGTATTTGGTCATCGCGTTGATCTTCTCCGCCATCGGGTCCTCGCGATGGGGCCAGGCGCCGTAGAAGCTCTCGTAGGTGCGTCGCCCGAGCAGCAGGATGTCGGCGGCCATCTGCTCCTCGTACTTGTAGGCGCCGAGCTCGTCGCTGAACCACGGCGCCACCCAGCCGGAGTGAGCGTAATCCGGCTCCCCACCGGGGGCCTGCATCACCCCGTCCAACGAGACGAATTCGGTGATGATCAGCTTGCGCATGGCGTCTGCCTCGTTTTCAGGAGCGTCGGGACGGGCCGGGGGCGCCACCCGTCGTCGGCTGCAGCTCCCCGATCGCCTCCCGGACGAGTTCGGCGAGCTGCTCGGGGGCGACGTCCTCAAAGGCGGTCGCGCTCTCGCCGAAGACCTCGGTGATGACGCCGACCATCGCGGCCATCCGGACGCGTTCCCGGAGCGGGATCGCCGTCGAGGAGATGATCTGCCCGAAGCGCTCCTCGATATCCCGGTCGCCCTCCCGGACATGCAGATGGAGGCTCTCGAACGCGTTTCGGTTGCGCTGGTGCAGGAGGATCAGGTCCCGGTTGTCGACCATGAAGTCGATCATCTGATCGGCGAGGCGGGGCCAGATCGCGGCTCGCGCGGGACCGTCGGGGGCGGCTTCGAGCTCGTCGAGGACGCTGGCGCCCAGCGACTGCAGCCGGAGGTGCAGCGCGATGAGGATGTCCTCCTTGCGCTCGAAGTAGTAGTAGAGCGCCGCCTTGGTGATCTTCAGGCGCTCGGCGATGTCCCGCAACGAGGTCTTGTCATAGCCCTGCCGGGTGAACAGATCCTGCGCGACATCGAGGATCCGCTCGCGGGTGTCACTGCCTCGGCTGCCGCGTGGTCGGGCCATCTCGAAAAGTTTACTTGACGGCCGGTCAGATCGCGCTAGGCTGCGATTCACGCCATTACTTGACGGCCGGTTAGTAGCTCCGCCGCCGACCCCCGACGCTCAACCCCGGAGGCCACCATGAGCAGCACGACCATCACCGACTCACCGATCGACACCGGACCCGCGAGTGGCCGGCCGCACCGCCTGCGCTGGGTCGCGCTCGTCGTCGTCATGACCGCCAACATCATGGATGCGATGGATGCGACGATCGCGACCATCGCCGGGCCGTCGGTCCGCCGTGACCTCGGCGGCGGCGCCTCGTCGCTGCAGTGGATCAGCGCCGGCTACACGCTCGCCTTTGCCGTCCTGCTCATCGCGGGTGCGCGGCTCGGCGACATCTTCGGCCGCCGCCGGGTGTTCCTCATCGGCCTCGCCGGCTTCACCCTGTTCTCCGCCGTGTGCGCCGTCGCCCCGTCGATGCCGGTGCTGATCGCCTCTCGGGCGCTGCAGGGCGCCTTCGGCGCCTTGATGATCCCGCAGGGCTTCGGCTTCCTCAAGCAGGTGTTTCCCGACCAGGACGAGTTCAACCGGGCGATGGGATTCGTGGGGCCGGCGACCGGCCTGCCCCTGCTCGCCGCGCCGGTCCTCGCCGGCGCGCTCATCGACGCCAACCTCTGGCATGTCGGCTGGCGCCTCGTGTTCCTCATCAACGTGCCGATCGGCGTGATCGCCCTCGCCCTCGCGATCCCCGCGCTGCCCGAAACCCCCAAGCGCCCCGGTCTCACGCTCGACGTGGGCGGGGTGTGGCTCGTCGGCCTCGCGCTGGTCGCGATCATCTACCCGCTCATCCAGGGCCAGGCCGCCGGCTGGCCGCTGTGGATCCTCGCCGTCCTCGCCGGCGGTCTGCTGCTGCTGTTCGCCTTCCTGCGCCATGAGCGCCGCCACCAGGACAACGCGCTCATCGAGCCCACGCTGCTGCGCAACCGCACCTACCTGAGCGGGATCGCGGTCATCCTGTTCTTCTTCGGTGGCTTCTCCGGGCTGCTGCTGTGCGTCTCGCTGTTCGGTCAGCTCGGCGAGGGCTGGTCACCGATCCACGCCGGTCTCACCCTGACGCCGATGGTGATCGGGATCGTGCTCGGCATGACGGCCTCCTTCGCGCTGGTCGATCGCCTCGGTCGCCACCTCCTCCACGTCGGGATCCTGCTCATCGCGGCCGGTGACGCCGCGGTCGCCCTCACTCTCACCGCAGCGCACGGCGCCTCGACCTGGGACCTCGTCCCCGGCCTGCTCCTGGCCGGCGCCGGCGCCGGGGTCAGCTTCGCCCAGCTCTTCGGGTTCGTCCTCAACAGCGTCAACATGGACGAGGTCGGCTCGGCCTCCGGGGTCCTGGAAGCCACCCAGCAGCTGTCGACATCGCTCGGCGTCGCCGTGCTCGGCACGATCTTCTTCGCGGTGTTCGCTCACCACCTCCCGGCCGATGCGCTGCAGATCACCGCCTGGGTGTCACTCATCCCGCTCGCCGGCGCGTTCCTGCTCGTCTTCAGGCTGCCGCGGTCCCCGGCGCCCGAGACCTCCTGAGCGGCGTCTGAAGGCGAGCGCGAGGAGCGTCGCGCCGGCGAGCGCGAAGAGCCCCGGGTAGTCGCGGTCGCCGCGGTGATGAAACGCGACGTGGTCGCTGCCGGCCGGGACGTCGACGGCGACGAGGGCGGGCGCGACCATGCGGATGGACTCGGGGCGCCCGTTGACGGTCGCGGTCCAACCGGGGTCATAGGAGGCGCTGAGGACCGCGATCCCCGGGGTGGGCATCCGCACCGACGCGGAGGCGCGGCCCGCCGTGAGGTCGGCGCTCTGGGTGAGGACCGTGCCTGAGGAGGCTGACTCCGGCGCCCTGGGGAGGCGACCCCTCCCGGCGCCGCGGGCCCCGTAGCGGACGCTCAGATAGGCGCCGTCGGCGGCCAGGCCGGAGCGCAGCAGCGGGATCGCGTGGGGACCGAGGTCGGTGCGATCGGCGGCGATCTGGCCGACGACATGACCGGTCTGGACGTAGCCGGTATCCCGGATCGTCCACAGGGTGTAGGCGCCCGACCGCATCATCCGCCGGGCGGCCACCGGCGGTGAGTCTCCGGCCGGGAGCAGGAGGTAGCGGATGCCGAAGAGCCGGTAGTCGGAGGGGTCGGTGTCGTCGAGGTAGTACTCGGGGCCGGTCATCAGCGATGCCGTGCGCAGGGTGTAGCCGACCTCGTCGATGTCGCGGCTCTCGAGGTACTTGAAGACCGGCACCCGTCCGACGGTGAAGGTCTGACCCCAGTTGGACGGCGTGCCCGCGTAGGTGCGTCCGCCCCCGTCGCGCCTGATGACCGCGAGCAGACGGTCGAGCTGCGTGCCCTGGATGGCGTCCGCGCGATGCTGGGCGGCGATCACGGCATCGTCCCGACGGTCATAGGCGCCGAGCTGCCGCCACGCGGGCGCGAGGATCGCCACCCCGGCGGCGAGCGCCGCCGCCACCGAGACCTTGCGTCGCCACCATGTGACCCGGGCCTCGAGGACGCGGGTGGCGTGGGCGGTCAGCCACCAGGCGCCTCGCCCGGCGAGCAGCAGGGCGGCGAGTTGGATCCCCATCATGAAGCGCCTGAAGAAGAGGTCGGTGCTGCCGGGGATGACGTCGACGAGCGATCCGAACGTGGTGCGCCCGAACGCGAGCGCCAGGCAGATCCCCAGCGCGATGAGCAGCCCGCGTCCGTCGGCATCCGAGGCCCAGTTGAGCCACGCCAGGCCGAGCCCGACCGCGGCCAGGATGGTGATGAGGGGCAGGCGCCCGTGGTCGAGCAGGTTTCCGGAGATGAGCCACACGAGCACCTGGTGGGCGCCGTAGCCGTTGACGAGTTCGGTGCCCTGCAGGGGTTGGTTGACGGCCGCCCAGTTGCGTTGCGCCAGCAACGGCACTGTCACCCACGCGGTCGTGAGCAGGGAACCGATCAGGATGACGGCGGCACGTCGTACGCGAGCGCGCAACGGCCGCCCGGCGACGAGCGGCCACACGATGACCACGGCGAACGCGAGGTAGCCGGTCTCGAAGTGCAGCGCGACCGTCAGCGCGATGAAGACGACCGCACGGAGGTGGCCGCGGCCATCGCGGATCGCCCGCCACGAGAACCCCCAGGCGAGCGGGAGCGTCCACATCGCCCACAGCTGCGTCCAGACCCCGAAACCGGTCCAGACGTAGGCGTGCTGCTCATATCCCACTCCGGTGGCGCTGACGAGAAACGGGGCCATTGCGGCGCTCGCGGCCGCGGCCGGTCGGGCACCGCCGAACGCCCGGGTGGCGAGGTAGACGCTGATCGGCCACGTCCCCAGCAGCAGATACAGCGACCACCGAAACGCGACGTCGGGCCCGACCACCAGACCGGCCGCGCCAGTCACCATCGCGGGCAGGCTCTGGTAGTGCAGAAACTGGGGCGACCCCTCACCGAGGAACGGAAACCAGGACGCGAGCGGCAGATGCCCGGCCCGCCACTGCGCCGTGGCGAACCGGACCATCTGCTCGTGCACCGAGCTGTCGTTCAGGTACGGGACCCCGACCAGCAGCCCCCGCAGGCTGGCCAGGTTCCAGCCCACCGCGGCGGCGAGCAGCAACCACGGCCACCACGCGACCGCGGTCCGGCCCCCCGAATGCCCCGGGGATCGGACCGCGGACCGCATCACCGCCGGGTCGCCGCGTGCCTGCCTCTCGGCACCCTGATCGGCAGCGGGCGGTCTGCGCCCTTGACCTTGGCGACGCTGGGCGAGCCGTGCATCCGATTGGAGGCATGTCCGCCCACGGGCACTCCCCCGACGGTCGGATCCGCCCCGCTGAAGCGCTGGCAGGAGGCCACGTGCCAGGTGCCCGCGCCCGTGTTGCCCGACGCGATGGTCTCCGTGTTGGAGGTACCCGGACCCACCGTCACGTTGATCGCCGGCCCTGAGACGGTCGCGCCCTGCGGTGAGGCGACGCAGTCGACGACGCCCGGGGAGGTCGCGGGTCCCGTGGCCATCGTGAAGTTGACGTGTTCGTCGTCGCCCATCGCGGCGAGCTTGTTGTTGAGCGGGAAGAGCCCCTCACCGGGATTGGAGAGGTCCACGCTCAACGTGCCGTCGGGGCTGCTCGTGATGGCGAACGCCGGCGGGGCCGCCGCGCTCCCGGCGGTCAGGACGAGCACGAGCGTCGCTCCGATTCCCGCCAACCCCAGGGTGCCGCCGGCGAGGACGCGCGGCCGGCGCAGGAATCCCGCCCGACCCGGCTTGGGTCGGTCGGCCTGGCCGGTCTGCTGCTCGCGGGTGAGATCGATCGTGGTGGTGGCGCGCAACGCGTCCCCAAGTCGTTCCAGATCGGGATCGTCGATGGTCATGAGTGCTTCTCCTTGGATGGGGTGAGATGGTGTTTGAGGGCCTTCAGCCCGCGGTGGACGTGCACCCGCGCGGTGCCGGGGGTGGTACCGAGCGCGCGGGCGATATCCGCGTACTCGAGGTCCTCCAGCACGCGCAGCCGGACCGCTTCGCGCTGATGGGCCGGCAGGGTCTGCAGGAGCTCGTCGGCTCCATCGGCCCACGCCGTCTCGGGCACCGCGTCACCGAGACACTCCGGACGGTCGAGCCGCTCCTGCAGGCCGAGCCGCTCCGTGGCACGCTGCTCGACCCTGCCCCGGCGAATCGACATCAACAGCACGTTGTAGGCGATGCCGTAGATCCACGGAGCCGCCGATCCGTCGGCCTCGTCTCGGAACCGCGCCCGGACGAACCACGCCTGGGCAAACGTCTCGGCCGTCAGATCGAGCGCGGTGTTCCGGCTGGCGGTGCGGCGCACGAAATACGCGTGCACAGCCTCCGCATAGCGTTCATACAGCTCCCGGAACGCGTCGGGATCGTTGCGCGCGGCGGCGAGAAGCGAGGCGTCGCTGGACACCGCCGGCGCGGGGAGGGTGGTTGAGGATGTCATCGGTGGGTTCATTGCGCGAGGACCGCCTCGTGTTACAGGCTCTCGCAGAATTAACCTGGGGTTATCCCCCCTTGTGAACCTGGGGCCTGCATTCTTCGGGAGGCCCGCTGGCCTCAGTGACAGCGACTCGCTTCACCGGCATCCTCTCCGTATGACAACCCACCGTATACAGCCCCGGTCGCGGCTCGGTGATGGCAACCCGACAGCGGCGACGCCGATCGTCGAGGCGCTGCGCGGGTGGGGCGGGTGGGCGGCGCTGGCGCTCTCGGTCGCCATCTACGCGGCGGTGTCGATCTCGATGCGCCAGCCCTTTCATGCGGCGGGAATGTCGAGGCTGGGCTATTTCGACCTGTCGATCTATCACCGGGCGGCGCTGCGCCTCGTGCACGGTTCGCTGCTGTACGCGACGCCGATGCTGCACGGCTTCGGATTCACCTATCCACCGTTTGCGGCGCTGGTGCTGGCCCCGCTCGCGTGGGTCCCGTGGTCTGTCGACACGCTCGGTGTGACCGGGCTCAACATCCTGCTGCTCGTCTGGACGCTGCGCCGTGCGCGGTTGCTCGTCTCACGTCGTCGTGCGCCCGATCGGCCGGTGTCGGGACCGCCGGCGATGGTTCGTCAGTGGTCTCACGCGGCCGGCGCGGCTGCCGCCGCGCTCTGGCTGGAGCCGATCAGCGTCACGCTCGGCTACGGCCAGATCAACCTGCTCATCGTCGCCCTGGTCGTGTTCGACCTCTCGCGGCCTGACGATGCGCGGACCAAGGGCGCCGCCATCGGCCTCGCGGCGGCGATCAAGCTCACGCCGCTGCTGTTCATCGCCTATCTGCTGTTCTCGCGCAGGGGACGCGCGGCCGGGGTCGCCGCCGCGACCTTCGCGCTGACGGTCCTCGTCAGTTTCGCCGCCGTCTCCCGGGACGCCTCTGCCTATTGGGCAGGCACCTTCCTCAACACGTCGAGGGTCGGGAACGTGGCCGATCCGGTCAATCAATCGCTGCTGGGCGCGATCGCTCGGATCCTGGGGACCCGTCACCCCGCGGTCGGCTGGGAGCTGCTCGTCGCGGCGATCGCCCTGGGCGGTCTCGCGCTCGCCGTCGTCGCGAGCCGCCGCGGTGACGAGGCGGCGGGGTTCTCGCTGGCCGCGATCGCCACGCTCCTGGCCTCACCCATCTCCTGGACACACCACTGGACGCTCGCCGTCCCCGCGCTCGTCCTGCTGGTGCAGCGCGCCCACGAGCGGCGGTCACCTGCCCTCGGGGCGGCGGTCGCGTTGCTCGGGTTCGCCGGTTACGCGTACCTGCCCGAGCTCGTCGAGACCCACTTCAGATCGACGCAGGGACTGGCGTCGCTGCCGACCACCGACCCCTATCCGCTGATCGCGGTGCTCGTCCTCGCGGTTGCCGGCGCCTCGCTGGCCCGGGCGCGGCTGCGACAGCCCCAGCTGCTGCCGGCCGCCGTCCGGGACGCGGATTGGCGCCATCGCCGGCCGCGTCCCGGAGTCTGGGCTCCGGCGATCGACCGTCCACCCGCGCGATCGATGTCAGGGTCGGCGGCACACCTGAGTCGGGGGTTCGCCCCCCGCATCCGAGCTGAGAGGATCGCGTCATGGGGCAGTCCCCGAGGTCGGTCATGAACGCCGCACGGGCGGCGCGGCGCGCCCGCCTCCAGCAGACGTGGGCGCAGCTGGTCGCGGCGATCGCCGCCCTGGTCGTTCTCATCTTCGCGCTCGCCGATGGCGTGCGGCCGCAGGCGCCGCTGTGGGCGCTCGTCGCCCTGCTCGCGGGAGGGCTGCTCGCCCGGGGCCTGCTCGCCGGGCCGCTCACGCGGCTCGCCGGCGGGCGCACGCTGCATACCTATGCGCTCTCCGCCACGGCGTGTGCCGCGATGCTCTTCGTGAGCTTCGAGCTGCCCGACGACCGCCCGGGCTGGCCCATATCGCCGCTGTGGATCGTCGCGCTCGTGCTCGGTCTCGGGCTTGCCGCCCGTCCGCTGAGGGAGCTCGTCGGCGGGCGGCTGCTGCGGGGGTCCGCGCAGTCGATCGCCGCGCTCGTGGCGATGCTCGTGCTCATCTGGAACCTGTCGGCCGGCACGTACTACTGGTTGACGTACTCGCCCACCCAGTTCTACTCCAGCGACATGCTTCCGATGGGCCGGTTGCTCGTCGCCTACGCCCTGCTGTCGCTTGCGCTCGGTGCGGCGGTTCTCGACGGCGCCAGGGTGCGCCGGTTCCTCCAGTCGGTGGCGACGGTCGCGGCGCTCGGCGTGCTCGTGGTGACCGTGGCGGCGCCCCCCGCTCCGATCCACCCGCCCTGGATGTTCTGGACGGCGATCGCGGTCCTCGGGTTCGGGCTCCTCGCCGATCGGTTCAGCTGGTCCGGTGCGAGGGGGCTCGCCGAACGCGTCGAGCAGCTGTCGCGGACGCGCAGCGGGGCGCTCGACGTCCAGGCGAACGAGCTGCGGCGGATCGAGCGCGACCTGCACGACGGCGCCCAGGTGCGACTCGTCGCCCTCTCGATGAAGCTCGGACGCGCCGAGGACCGCTACCGCGACGACCCGGAGACGGCGGCGCTGCTGCGCGAGGCACGTGAGGACGCCACGGCGGCGATCCGCGAGCTGCGGGAGCTCGCCCGCGGGATCGCGCCGCCGGTGCTCAGCGATCGCGGCCTGGAGGCGGCGGTGCGCTCACTGGCGCAGCGCGCCGGCGCCGAGGTGGCGGTGAGCGGCGAGCTCGCGCGCCGGCCGATGCCCGCCGTGGAGACCGCCGCGTACTTCGTCGTCGCCGAGTCGCTCACCAACGCGACCAAGCACGCCCCGGGGGCGCGGGTCGAGGTCCGCCTCGACGAGCGCGGCGGCGACCTGTTCGTCGAGATCACCGATTTCGGCCCGGGCGGCAGCGACCCGGCGGGTGGCGGGCTGCGCGGGCTGCGCCAACGCGTCGAGGCGCTCGACGGCGCCCTGCACGTGACGAGCCCGGCCGGGGTCGGCACCCAGGTCGAAGCGGTGCTCCCGTGCGGGTGGTGATCGTCGAGGATCACGCGCTGCTGCGCGAGGGCATCGCCGCGCTGTTGCAGGAGAACGACATCGAGGTGGTGGGGATGGCGGAGGATGGGCCCGGGCTGCTGCGGATCGTCGAGGGCCACAGGCCCGACCTGGCGATCTGCGACGTGCGTCTGCCGCCGACGTTCACCGACGAGGGGATCCGGGCCGCGCTCGAGGTCCGCCGGCGCCATCCGAAGCTCGCCGTGCTCGTCTTGTCGCAGTACGTCGAGCCGGCGTACACCGCCGAGCTGCTCGGGGAGGGGGAGGGTGGGGTCGGTTACCTGCTCAAGGAGCGCGTGAGTGAGGTGCGGACGTTCATCGAGGCCGTCTGGCGGGTGGCGCAGGGCGGCACTGCGCTGGACCGGGAGGTCGTCAGCACGCTCGTCAGCGAGCGTCGCAGCACGTCGGGCTCGGCGGGCGACGCGATCGAGGCACTCAGCGTGCGTGAGCGCGAGACGCTCGAGCTGATCGCCCAGGGCCGATCAAACGCGGCGATCGCCCGTGAGCTCGTCGTCACGCTGAGCGCGGTGGAGAAGCACATCTCCTCGATCTTCGCCAAGCTCGAGCTGCCCGCCACCGACGATGACCACCGACGCGTGCTCGCGGTGCTCGCATGCCTGCGCGCGACCGGCCCGCCTGCGACGCCGTGATCGACGTCTGATCCCTGGCAGCCAGTCACCCGGCCGCTTACGATCCCGTCCGTGGCCGACATCGCTGAGCAGCGTGATCAGTCCGGACCCGAGGGCGGCACGGTGCAGGTGCAGGGTGCTCCCGACCCGCGCCTGGCGGGCGCGCTCGCGCGGCCCTATCTCGGGTTTGGTCAGACGGCGGTCGCGGCCGAGCGCTGGCTTGAGCCCCCGCAGCCGTCGGTGACGGTGATCGTCACCCTCCGCGGACGCCTGCGGGCCGGCGGGAAGGATCTGCCGGGGGCGTGGCTGGGAGGTCTCGGCGAAGACTGCGACACGGTGGAGAGCTCCGGTCGGTATCGCTGCGTCGACCTCAAGCTGACGCCGCTCGGCGCCTACAGGTTGCTCGGGGTCTCGATGCGGGACATCGCGGGAACGACGTGCGCGCTGGACGAGGTGTGGGGTGCCGAGGGTCGGCGGGTGGAGGAGCGGCTGCACGCCGCGTCCGATTGGGCGGCCGTGTTCGTCGCGATCGACCGCTTCCTGCTCGCTCGGGCGGGCGCGGCCCGAACGCCCGATCCCGCCGTGGAGTGGGCGTGGTCGCGGCTGTGTGAGACCTCCGGCCAGTTGCCGGTGGCGGCGCTGGCCGCGGAGGTGGGCTGCAGCCGGCGTCATCTGAGCGCGCGGTTTCGCGACCAGGTCGGCCAGCCCCCCAAAGCGGTGGCCCGGCTGCTGCGCTTCCAGCGGGTTCTCCGGTTGCTGGACGCCGAGCCACGGCGCTGGGCGGACATCGCGGTTGAGTGCGGCTACTGCGATCAATCGCACCTCAACCGCGACTTTCGAGATCTCGCCGGCACCACGCCGGGTGCGTACGTCGCCGCCCGCGCCGCACGCCGGAACAAGATCCCATTTCTCCAAGACGGCGATCCGGTCGCGGGTTAGGTTGCGCGCATGTCCGATCCCCAGCACATCACTCCCGTCCTCGTCTACGACGACATCCAGGCCGCTCACGACTTCCTGGTCAGCGCGTTCGGCTTTGCGGCCGGTCGGATCGACCACGACGGTGAGGGCCGCGTCGTCCACGGCGAGGTGTCGGCCGCCGATGAGGTCATCTGGATGCACCGCGCGACCGTCGAGCATGGACTCTCCTCACCACGGGCCGACGTGCCGTCAAGCGGTGGTCTCGCGGTTCTCGTCGACGACGTCGACGCCCACTACGAGCGCGCGCGTGCCGCCGGGGCGCATGTGGAGCACCCGCCCGTCGATCAACCCTACGGCCGCCGCGAGTACGAGGCCAGAGACCTCGAAGGGCACCGCTGGTGGTTCGCGAGCCTGCTGAGCTGATTTCCGATCCGGCTTGCTCGACCGGGTCGCCGCGCTCGCCTGGAGCGTCGGCGTGGCGCAGTGCCCACGGCTGCGCGTGGCCGGTACGGTGATCGGCGGGACCCCGGAGGAGAGGCGAGGCTGCCAGGTGCGTGAAGTCATTCTCAAGATGTCCATGTCGCTCGACGGCTTCGTGAGCGGGCCGGCCGGCGAACAGGATTGGATGTTCACGGGGGATGATGCGGCGATCCAGTGGAGCGCCCGGAGCATCGCCCGAGCCGGGGTGCACGTCATGGGCAGGCGGACCTTCGAGGGCATGGCGTCCTACTGGCCCACCGCCTCGGGCCCGTTCGCGGCTCCGATGAACGACATCCCCAAGGTGTACTTCTCACGCCACGCCGCGCCGGCACCCGGAACGCTCGACGACGCCGAGGCGCCGGATTCATCGGAGAAGACCGGCGCCGCCGGCGACAGCTGGCAGACGGCGCGCGTGGCCACCGGTGACCTGCGAGACGAGATCGCGCGGCTGGCGGCCGAGCCGGGCGGTGAGATCCTGGTCCACGGCGGCGCGGAGTTCGCGGGCAGCCTGATCAGTGCCGGGCTCGTCGACGAATACCGGCTCCTGGTTCCTCCCGTCGCCCTCGGCCAGGGCCGCGCGCTGTTCGCGGGCGTGGACTCCCGGGTCGCCCTCACACTCGTCGACGTCATCCCGTTCCCGAGCGGCACGGTGGCCCACATCTACCGCAGGCGGTAGCGCCGCGCCGGCGATCACGTCGGGACCGCGCCGCCGGACGCCTTCCTTCTGCGCTTCGACGAACCGGAGGACGTCGTGCGCACCCGCGGGCAGGACGCGACCACCCGCATCCGCGGCGGGCAGCGGGTCCGCCCGCACGCGAGCGAGGGCTAGGTCGAGCTGCTCGTCTGAGCCCGGCGCGTCC
>CAZZWJ010000052.1:0-12610 GCA_964657875.1 uncultured Solirubrobacteraceae bacterium | reverse complement strand
CGCCGCCGCCCTCCCCCATCCCGAGCGCGTCGTCGGCATGCACTACTTCAACCCACCGCCGGTGATGCGTCTGCTGGAGGTCGTCGCCGGCATCGAGTCCTCGCCGCGGGCGATCGCGGTCGCGCACGCGGCCGGCGCGGCCCAGGGCAAGCGCGTGATCCAGGCGGCCGACGGCGTCGGCTTCCTCGTCAATCGCTGCAACCGCCCCTTCGGACTGGAGGGGCTGCGACTGGTCACCGAGCAGGTCGCGTCGCTGGAGACGGTCGATCGCATCTGTCGGATGGGCGGAGGTTTCCGCATGGGTCCGTTTGAGCTGATGGACCTCGTCGGCGTCGACATCGGCCTGGACATCTCACGCTCGTTCTGGGAGCAGAGCTTCGGAGAGCCCCGCTGGCGACCCTCCCCGATGACGGTGCGCACGGTCGCCGCCGGCCGGCGCGGTCGCAAGAGCGGCCGCGGCTACTACGAGTACCCGGAAGCCGGCGATTACCGCCTGCCCGACCCCGACCCGCCGGCGATGGGCGGCGGCGAGGGCGTGATCGTGGTCGCCGGGGAGACGAACCTGGCGGTGGAGATCGTCATCGCCGCGCAGGATGCGGGATGGGATGTCATCTCCCCCACCGAGGCGCAGGACCGGCCGTCGCCGTTTCTCATCCTGGACCTCAGCGGCGACGAGCCTCCCGAGGCCCCGCTGCAGGGTGGACCGCAGGCGATCTGCTGTGCGGCCGGCTCGCTCGCGGCCCAGGATCCCGGCGGCTCGGCGGTCGGCTTTCACGCGCTGCCCCCGTTCTCCGACTGCCGGCTGGTCGAGCTCACCCGGGGCGCGGACTCCTCCGCGGCGGCGCAGGACGCGACGCAGCGGTTCTTTCAGACGCTCGGCAAGCACACCGAATGGGTCGGCGACGCTCCCGGGCTGGTGCTCGGCCGGATCGTCTGTCAGGTGATCAACGAGGCCGCCTTCGCGCTCGGTGAGGGAGTGGGCCGGGCGCAGGACATCGACGCCGGCATGGTGCACGGCCTCAACTATCCCCGGGGCATCCTCGCCTGGGCTGACGAGATCGGCCTCGACCACGTGCTCGCCGTCCTGGAGGGGCTCGCGCTCGAGACCGGCGATGACCGCTACCGGATCGCGCCGGAACTGCGTCGCCTGGGATGGGCCGGACGACTCGGTCAGGCGACCGCCGAGGGCTTCTTCAGCTACGACGCTGACAACGCGGCGTGACCGGCGGCGAGCGCGCCGGAGACGGTTGGGCCTCACAGCGCTCGGCGGCGAAGATGTCGCACGTTGCGTGCTTTCGTGGGTCTCAAGCTGCGCAAAGACGGCGCGATTCGGACTTGTCGCCCGGACCATCGGGTAGTTTCGGGCGAGCTTCTGGACGATTGTTCGATGCACCGCGGAGCGGTCGGCGAACGATGGAGATTGCTCCCAACCAAGGAGGGACGATGCCCGACACCGATCCGGCGTGCCTCAGCTCGACCCGTCTGTGCATGCTCTGCCTGCGTCTCGGCGCGCTCCTCACCGCGATCATCACGTGCGCCGCGATGCCCGCCCTCGCGGCCGCCCATGGACGCCGCCCGGCTCACTCCCGGCGTGACTCACGACGAGACGTCGTGAAGTCCGCGGGTCGCTCGCGCAGGTCCCATCATCTCCGCCACCTCCACCTGCGCCGCCGCGCCGGACACCACGCCGGGTGCCGCAACGCGCATGTCCGGATCGGCTTCGCGTCCCGGCGCGAGATCGATCGCGCGACCCTGTGCCTGCTCAACGTCCAGCGCAAGCGCTTCGGGCTGCCCACGCTGCGACTCAGCGATCGCCTCGACGACTCCGCCCAGAGCTGGACGAACACGATGGTCCATGACCGGTACTTCAGCCACAGCAGCAACTTCGGTGCCCGGATCTCGGCCACCGGCTTCGACTGGTCACAGATCGGCGAGAACATCGCCGACGGCTACCGGACGCCGGCCGGCGCGGTCACCGCGTGGATGCACTCCACCGGCCACTGCCAGAACATCCTCAGCCCCGAGTTCCGCGAGGTCGGGGCCGGCTTTGACAGCCGTACCGCCCTGGGCGGGAACCGGAAGGGCACCTGGACGCTGGACCTGGGCCTGCTCATGCGCCAGCGCGTGCCGTCAGGCAACTGGCGCCCCGCCGAAGGCTGCCCCTACTGAGGGCGGCAGCGCGACGCGGCGGGCCCGGCGAGACTCAGGCGGCCGCGACCCGCGTCGCCTCGTCAAACGGAAACGCGGTGTCCCGCAGGTACCACTCGGCATCAAGCGCCGCCTGACATCCGGAGCCGGCGGCGGTGATCGCCTGACGGTAGGTGTGGTCGACGAGGTCTCCGGCCGCGAACACGCCCGGCACGTTGGTGAGCGTCGAGCGGCCCTTGGTGATCACGTAGCCCTCGTCGTCGAGGTCGACCTGCCCCCGGACGATCTGCGACTGCGGATCGTGTCCGACGGCGATGAAGGCGCCGGTGATCTCAAGCTCTCGGGTCGAGCCGTCGACCGTGTTACGCAGCCGGGCGATCTGCAGCCGGTTGTCCTCGGGGATGAACTCATCCACCTCGAAGGGGGTGAGCAGTTCGAGGTTGGGCACCGCGCGAGCCCGGTCGAGCATGATCTTGGAGGCGCGGAACTCATCCCGGCGGTGCACGACCGCCACCGACGAGGCGAACTTGGCCAGGAAGATCGCCTCCTCCATCGCGGAGTCCCCGCCGCCGACGACGATCGTCGGCGCCTGCTTGAAGAACGCCGCGTCGCAGGTCGCGCAGTAGCTCACCCCGCGTCCGGAGAGCTCCTGCTCGCCGGAGACGCCGAGCTTGCGGTGCTCGGCGCCCATCGCGAGCACGACGGCCCGCGTGAGTCGCAGTTCGTCGCCGAGCCACACCTTGTGAGGCTGTGAGCCGTCCGCGGACAGCTCGACGGCGGTCACGTCATCGGTCTCCAGGCGTGCGCCGAAGCGCTCGGCCTGGTCGCGCATTTGCTGCATGAGCTCGGGGCCTTCGACTCCCGCCGGAAAGCCCGGGAAGTTCTCCACGTCGGTCGTCTGCTGCAGCAGACCGCCCCAGGCGAACCCCTCGACGACGAACGGCTGCAGGTTGGCCCGCGCCATGTAGAGCGCGGCGGTGTAGCCCGCCGGGCCGCTCCCGATGATGATCGCCTTCTCAATGCTCTGCTCGGACACGTGGCTCCGGCCTTCTCCGTTGGTCTCTTGTTACTTCATAAAGGATAGCGACCCGCTGTGGGCGGCGCGGAGTCCGGGTGACGCGCCCGGTCAGGCGCCTGCGCGACGTCCGGAGATCGACTCCAGCGCGCGCGCGAGCGTGCGAGCCGCCGGCGTGAGCGCCGGGGCAGCGCCGCGGACCGCCTCGGCGAGCAGCGCGCCCCCGATCAGGTCCGCCACGTAGTGCTCCCCCAGATAGACGAGCGCGAGGCCGAGCAGCGCCGCGTACCCGCCGCCGACCGCCCCGCTCACCGGGCCGACCTCGGCGAGCAGGTGAGCGGCCATCAGCGACGTGGCGAAGTGCAGCGAGGGCATCGCGGCGAGTGGGTTGCCGCCGAGCATCTCCATCAGCGCCGGCCAGCGATCGCCCCAGAACTCCTCACCGAACTCGATCATCATCCGGCGCACGCGCTCCTCGTCAGGCCCGCCCATGTGGCCGGCCTGAGCCGCATACCACGGGGGCGCGGTCGGGATCGCCCAGTAGAAGACGGCCCCGATGTCGAACACCGAGTACATCCGCGCGGCCGCCGACGTGAAGCGATCGGGTCGGCGCCAGGCCACGTAGGCGACGGCACCGTGAGGCACGAGGAACCACACCCAGTGACAGAAGACGAGCGTGCGCTCGACGCGGCTGAACGGGGAGCGGGGATCCGCGAAGCGCCGCTGCAGGCGAACCGTGGGCGGGGTGCCGAGTCCGAGCAGGCGGTCGATATCCACCGGATATCCGAAGTGGACGCGCGCCAGCTGCGCCTCGGCGTCGTCGTGGGGCAGTTCGTAGGCGGCCAGATACGCCCAGCCGTTGAGGCCGCAGACCGCCGCCGCTCGCCACCGACCCCGGGGGGCGGCGACCACGAGCGCGGGCACGGCCAGCGCCGCCGCCGCCATCACCGCGGACTCGGGCAGGTCCCGGCGCCGGCGGATCAACGGCGCTGCCGCACCTGCGATCACGAGGGCCCAGGCTCCCGCGCGAATGGCCCGTGAAGGTCTCAACGGGCGCCGAGTATAAGAACGCCCACCGAGACGCCGGTCAGCGTGGACGGCCACGACCGGGGGGGTGTCGACGGCCTCGCTCACGCCCGATCACGGCGCTGAGGCGCTCAACGCGTCATGTGTCCGATCGAAGACCCGTCGAAGAGAACCGGGGCTCATACGACCTGATGGACATATAGAATGCCGCTTCGCAGTGATCCCGCACGACGACGACGACCGCTTTCCACGGAGCCGCATGCGTTTCCTTCCCCACCGCCGCACGCTGATGGTGCGTGTCCTCCCCGCGTTGACCGCCGTCTTCGCCGGGACGCTGGCGTTCGCGCCATCGGCCTTCGCCAACTTCATCACGCCCAAGTCCGGCGGTTCGCCGAACGCGAACTCGATCCACACCCTGTACGTGATCGTGCTCGTCGTCGCCGCCGTCGTGTTCGTCGCGGTCGAGGGTGCGCTCGTCTACGCGATCTGGAAGTTCCGCGCCAAGAAGCATCCCGTCGCCCAGCAGATCCACGGCAACACCCGCCTGGAGATCGGCTGGACCGGGGGGGCCGCGTTGATCCTGCTCGTGCTCGCCGTCGTCACGTTCGTCAAGCTGCCGAGCATCGTCAACGCGCCGAATTCCTCGAGCGACGGCTACTCGGTGTCGGCGTCGATCACCCAACCCGACCCGCCCAACGGCAAGGCGCTGGTCGTCTGCGTGCAGGGTCGCCAGTACATCTGGCGCTTCACCTACGGCCAGGACTGCTTGCACGGCGCCTACACCCAGCGCAACCCCTACTCGTACACCACGATGGTCGTCCCGGTCCACACGACGGTCAAGCTCGACATGCAGTCCCTGGACGTCATCCACTCCTGGTGGATCCCCTCGATGGGCGGCAAGACCGACGTGGTGCCCGGCGACACGACCTACACCTGGTTCAAGGCGCTGCACACCGGCGTCTTCCGCGGTCAGTGCGCGCAGCTCTGCGGAACCAACCACAACGCGATGGACGCCTACATCCGCGTGGTGACGCCGGCGCAGTACAGCCGCTGGCTGACCCAGCAGCAGCAGAAGATCGGTCACCAGGACCAGCAGGTCGGACAGCTGCGCCAGATCCTTGAATCCGAAAATCAACTCGGGAGTTAGTGCAACGCATGGCCACCATCGCCCCTGAGGAGCACGCGGTCAAGCGGGTTCCGCAGATCCTCGCGCACGAGGTCCATCAGCCCCGTGAGAGCAAGAAGTGGATGGATTGGATCCTGACCACCGATCACAAGAAGATCGGGATCATGTACCTGGTCCTCACCTTCGTGTTCTTCTGCCTCGGCGGGACCGAAGCGCTCGTGATGCGCAGTCAGCTGTCGGTCCCCAACAACACGCTGGTGACCTCCGAGCACTACAACCAGCTGCTCACCCTGCACGGCACGACGATGATCTTCCTGTTCGTCGTCCCGGTGTGGGCCGGATTCGGCAACTACTTCGTCCCGCTGATGATCGGCGCCCGGGACATGGCGTTCCCGCGCCTCAACGCGCTCTCCTTCTGGCTGCTGGCCTGCGGTGGCATCGTCTTCTACGCGACCCTGTTCTGGCATCCGCCGGACGCCGGTTGGTGGAGCTACCCGCCGCTGTCGGAGACGCTGTTCTCGCCCAGTGGTGGCCAGGACGCCTGGATCTTCCTGATCCACATCACCGGCATCTCGTCGCTGGTCGGGGCGATCAACTTCTACGTGACGATCGTCAACATGCGGGCTCCCGGCATGAGCTGGAACCGCCTGCCGCTGTTCATCTGGTCGATGCTCGTCTACGCGATCCTGCTCATCATCGCGCTGCCGGTGATCGCCGCCGCGGTGACGATGCTGCTCACCGACCGCCACTTCGGCACCCATTTCTTCGACCCGACGACCCACGGTTCACCCGTGCTCTGGCAGCACCTGTTCTGGTTCTTCGGGCATCCCGAGGTCTACATCATGATCCTGCCGGGATTCGGGGTGATCTCCGAGGTCATTCCGGTCTTCTCGCGAAAGCCGATCTTCGGGTACAAGGCGATCGCGGCGGCCACGGCGGTGATCGCGTTCCTCGCGACCCTCGTCTGGGCCCATCACATGTTCGCCTCGCCGATCCCGATCGTCGTGCTCGGCTTCTTCATGCTGAGCTCGTTCCTGATCGGCGTCCCGACGGGCGTGAAGATCTTCAACTGGATCGCGACCCTGTGGAGGGGCTCGCTGGTGATGACGACGTCGCTGTACTTCGCGATCGGGTTCATCGCGATCTTCCTGATCGGCGGCATCACCGGCATCTTCCTCGCCGTCTTCCCCGTCGACTGGCAGCTCAACGACACCTACTTCGTGGTCGCCCACTTCCACTACGTGCTCATGGGCGGCGCCGTGTTCACGGTGTTCGCCGGCATCTACTACTGGTATCCCAAGATGACCGGCCGCATGCTCAACGAGCGTCTCGGCAAGGCCTCCTTCTGGGTGATGTTCATCGGGTTCAACGCGACGTTCTTCGTCCAGCACGCGCTCGGACTGTCGGGTATGCCACGGCGGATCTACACCTACCAGCCGGGTCTCGGATGGTCGACGTACAACCTGATCTCGACGATCGGCTCCTTCATCCTCGGCGTCGGCGTGGTGATGAGCATCATCAACTTCGCGACCTCGTACAAGACGGGCAAGCTCGCCGGTCCCGACCCGTGGAAGGGCAACACGCTGGAGTGGTTCACGCCGTCACCGCCCCCGGTGAACAACTTCGACACCATCCCCCGGGTGCGCTCGGTCGAGCCGATGCGTGACATCCGGCGTCAGGTCGAGCGCCAGACCGGCGTCATCCAGAAGGGCGGCGGCAGCGAGCAGTTCTCGCGGCCGAGCAGTGAGCAGCAACTCGCCCGTTCCTAGTGGTCAGACACCCCGACATCGGCGCTCACCTCGGTGAGCGGCACCTCGCCGCGCGATGAGCAGCGTTCCCACTGCCGTCGCGCCGGCGGGTGTCCTGCGTGCCTCACGGGCGCGTCAGCTCATCGCCGACTACGTCGACCTCACCAAGCCCAAGGTCCAATCGCTGCTGCTGCTCACGACGGTGGCGACGATGGAGGTCGCGGGCTCGCCGTCGGTCGGGCGGATCGCGCTCACCTGCGTCGGCGGCTACCTGTCGGCGGGCGGCGCCGGTGCGGTGAACCACTACTGGGACCGCGACATCGATCTGCGCATGAAGCGCACCGCGGATCGACCGGTCCCGTCCGGGCGGGTGCGCCCGCTGTCCGCACTCGCCTTCGGGATCGGCCTCGCGACGCTGTCCTTCGTGCTCATGTCGCTCACGATCAACGTGCTGGCGGCGTCACTCGCCCTCGGCGGGTTCGTCGGCTACGTCGGCGTCTACACGATGTGGCTCAAGCGCCGCACCGCCCAGAACATCGTCATCGGGGGTGCCGCGGGCGCGATGCCGCCGCTCGTCGCGTGGGCGGCGACCCGCGGGTCGATCTCCTGGACGGCGATCTACCTGTTCGCGATCGTCTTCTACTGGACCCCTCCCCACTTCTGGGCCCTGAGCATCATGATGAAGGATGAGTACGCCGACGTCGGCGTTCCGATGCTGCCCGTCGTGCGCGGCGAAGCCGAAACGCGCAAGCAGATCCTGCTCTACTCGGCCCTGCTCTACGCGGTCGTCGAGCTTCCGTTCTGCGCGGGCGGCTTCGGAGTGATCTACCTGGTCGGCTCGATGCTGCTCGGCCTGGTGTTCCTCGTCTACGCCTGGCGCCTCTACCGGCGGGCCGATCGGGCCTCCGCACTGCGCCTGTATCTCTTCTCGATGCTCTACCTGGCGGCGCTGTTCGCCGTGATGGTGCTCGATGCCAAGCTGTGACCCCGCAAACGCATTAGGATCCCCCTCCCATGGATAGAAAGCTCGCCCGCAAGAACCTCCGTGCCTCGCTCGTCGCCGGAGCCATCTGCTTCTTCATGTTCGGCATCACCTTCGTGGCCGCCGCGATCTACCTGAGCTCCTAGCGATGACCGATTTCGACGACAACGTCCCGCCGGCCGGCGAGGACATCCATCTTCCCGGGCCATCGATCCTGCCGCTGCTGGTCGCGATCGGTATCACCTGCGCGATCATCGGCCTCACGCTGTCGATCTGGTTCTCGATCTTCGGGGTCGTGCTGTTCGTGATCACCGTCGGCCTCTGGATCCGCGACGTGCGCCGCGACGTCGATGACCTGCCCGAGGAGCACCATTCCCACTGACCCGTGCGGCGGCCATGCCCGCCGTGCCCGTTGTTAGGATCGCCGACCATGAGGATTCTCCAGAAGTACCGGATGCGCACCCCCTCGACGGGCCGTGAGGTGATCGTCGAAGCGGTTCCCGGTCAGAGCTACGTCGACCGTGAGACCGGTGAGGAGCTCGAGGTGCTCGCGCAGCTGCTGCCGCTCTCCCCGACCCCTTCTGAGCTTCCGTGGAGCGTCGAGAACCTGCGCTTCTGCAACTGGTGTGACCAGATGTCGCAGAAGGACTTGAACGACTGCCCGTACTGCGGTAGGCGCATGGAGCCGCTGGCTCCCGACGCCCCGTAGGCATGGCCGCCCGCACCACGCCGCGCGCCTCGGGCCGACACGTGATCGGGGCGCTGCTCAGCGCCGGGATCGCGCTCGGTGTGGCGTCATGCGGGGGTGGCGGGGGCGCGACCGCCAACACGAGCGGCAGTCCCCCGTTCACGGTGCCGACGGGCACCGCCGCGTCGGCGGTCGGCGCGACATCGACCGGCGCATCGTCGAGCGGATCCTCGTCGAGCGCCACGACCTCCACGAGCGTGAGTCAGGCGACCAGCTCCACCCCCGCGGTGGTCACGAACGCCACCACGGCGGCGCAGACCACCCCGGCGGCCGCGGCGACGACGACCCAGCCGCCCGCGGCGGCGACGAGCACCGGTGCCGGCGCCGGTGGCGTCAGCGCCCAGACGACGTCCGCAGCGGGCGGGACGAGCACCTCCGGCGGCGGCGGTCTCGGCGCCCAGTTCTGCAAGGAGAACCCCGGAGCCTGCTGAGGCGGGTCCCGGCTCGCAGTCCGGGCCCGCGAGCGCGAGCGCTCCGCTCTGGCCGATGATCCCGGGAGCCGACCGGCTCAAGGCCCCGGTTCAGGGGGCCTTGGTGTCGGTGACCTCGGTGGCGGAGTACTCGACGCGGGTTCCCGTGTAGTAGCAGCCGTATCGGGTCACCTGGTTGACGCGCGTCTGCGCGGTCTGGGTGACCGCGGTGTTCTTGCAGTTCGCCCGGCGGCTCTGGCGGTAGGCGAACTGCTTGGCCGAGAGGTTGTAGCCGAGCACCGGGGCCCACGTGGGCACCGTGAGCCCGATCACGTCACCGCGGACGACCCGCAGGGCGGTGAACGACGAGAACGTCGGCGGGAGCGACAGCGGCTCCTGCAGCAGCCGACCGAGAAACGGGGTGAGCGTGTAGACCGAGCTCTCCCCGACGACCGTGAAGGTGTTGTCGGGGCCGGGCGCGAGGACGGTGAGCGCCAGCTCCGGCGCCCCACCGTGCTGGGCATCCTGGCTGGCGATCAGCGACGCCCGCGTCTTGGCGTTGGCGACGAGCTGGGACAGGCCGACGGTGAAGGAGACGATCCAGCCCTGCTGGTTGACGCGCGTCGGGTTGATGACCCCGTCGCTGAGGGATTCGATCGCGGTCGTGTGGGTGAGCACGATCTTGCAGGTGGCCAACGGCTGACCCTTGACGCAGCTCGGCGCCACCAGCGGGGTGGTCGTCGTCTGACCGAGCGCCACGATCTGGGCGGAGGCGTGCCCCGGCGCCAGGGCGGCGAGACCGACGGTGACGGCGCCGACAGCGGCCGCGAGCAGGGAGAAGCGTGTCTTCATACGTCCCATTCAACACGACCCGGGGGGTCGAGGTTGCGACGCCAGGCAGATTGCATGACCACGGGAAGGCTCAACGGCCGGCGAAGCTCGCCTGACCGGGGCCGATCTCCAGAAACGAGCGCACGGCGCCCTGCAGGTCCTCGGTGGCGAACAGCTCTCCGGCGACCTCGGGGGTGCGGGCATCGGCCCGAGGGACCCCACCCGCCACGAACCCGCGCAGGATCTCCTTGGTCGCCGCATGGGCGCGTGTCGGCCCGTCGGCGAGTGCCCGGGCGTAATCCCGGGCCGCCGTGTCGAAGTCCGCGTCGGGGAACACGCGGTTGACGACGTTCCAGCGCTCGAGCTCGGCGGCGGTGAACGGACGGCCCTCCATCACGAACTCCTTGGCGCGCGCGGTTCCGGCCCGCTGGGCGAGGCGCTGGGTGCCGCCCATCGCGGGGGTGAGCCCGATCACCCGCTCGACGAGGCCGAAGCGGGCGGACTCCGCGGCGAGCAGGATGTCGCAGGCGAGCGCGAGCTCAAACGCCCAGGTGAGACACAGGGCGTGGGCCGCGAACACGACCGGGCAGTCGAGCGCCTCGACCCGGTGGGAGATCCCGACGAGTCCCTGAAACGTCGACGTCGCCTCCGCCGGGCCCTCCATCGCGTCGAACACGGAGACATCGACGCCGCCGCTGACGACCCGTCCCTCGGCGCGGAACAGGACCGCCCGGGCGGGCGCGGCCTCGAGTTCGCCGATCACGTCGATCAGGCCCTGCTCCAGCGCGGCGTCGAACAGGTTCACGGGCGGGGAGTCGAAGGTGACGACGGCCAGCGGCCCGTCGTGCTCCAGGGTGACCGGCGGCGTGGCGCTCATCGGATCAGCTCCGCGGCGGCGGCGATCGCGTCCGGCTCACCCGGCGTCGGCACCCACGGCAGGCGCAGCGAGTCGCCGACGTAGCGGGGGATCACGTGGACGTGGAAGTGGAACACGGTCTGCCAGGCGGCGGCGCCGCAGGCATTCTGCAGGTTGACGCCGTCGGCGTGCAGCGCCGGCACCGCTCGCGCCGCCAGCCGCTGGGCGGCCCGCATGGTCGCCGCCAGCTCGTCGGGCTCGATCTCCAGCAGATCCCGCGCGTGACGGCGGGGGATGACGAGCGCGTGACCGCGGGTCGCGGGGTTGATGTCCATGAACGCGATCGTGTGCGCGTCCTCGTCGACGCGCTGGGCCGGCACCTCGCCGGCGACGATCTTGCAGAACAGGCAGTCCGGGTCGGTCTCGGGCATCGCGTCGGTGAGCTTAGTGGTCGGGTGGACGCTCGGCGTCCACGAGTGACCGGGCGAGCGACAGCGCCTGATCACGATCTCGCACCTCGCCGGCGAACGTGGCGGCGGTGAGCTCGGCGAGCAGCGGCCCCAGCCGGGGTCCGGGGGCGATCCCGAGCGCCGCCGCCAGCTCGTCGCCGCGCAGCGGCGGACGCGGGGGCCGGTGCTCGAAGGCGAGCGTCTCGCCGAGCATCGTGCGGGCGAGCTCGCAGTGACGCGCGATCGCCGGCTGCGCGTTGCGTCCCCGGGTGGCGAGGCGGTCGGCGACGCTGAGCACGGTGACGTCGACGGCGACCGGCCCGCACGTCGTCAGATACCCGTAGACCTCGCGGCGCGACAGGGGCATCCGGTGCACGAGGAAGCCGAGCGCGAGATGGTGACGGGTGAGTGCGGCCAGATGACCGCTGAGGCGCTCCGACGCCCGCAGTCGATGCAGGATCTCACCGGTCATCTCGGCCCCGAGCGTGTCATGACCCATGAACGTGACCCTCCCCTCCGCGGTGACGCCGCGCGTCCGGGACTTGGCGATGTCGTGCAGGAGCGCGCCGAAGCGCAGTGCCTCACCCCGGCTGAGATCGTTGGCGAGCGGCTGGGCGAGCGCCGCCGTGAGCTCTCCGGCGAGCGCGTCGTCGATCCCCAGGCGCGTCGGGTCATCGACGAGGGCGACCGTCTCGGCGAGCACCGCCCGGGTGTGATCGGCGACGTCGAGATGGTGGTACTCGCTCTGGGTGAGCCCGTCGAGCGCGGCGAGCTCGGGCAGCACGGCGGCGGTGACCTGCAGCTCGTCCATGAGCGCGAGGGCCTGAAGCGGCTCGGGGCCGGTGAGCAGCGCGCGCAGCTCGGCGAACACCCGCTCGGGGGCGACGCCGTCGAGGTCGGCGGCGCTGCGGCGCGCATGATCGGCGGTCCTCGGCGCGATCTCAAAGCCCAACTGCGCGCTCAGCCGTACAAGCCGCAGCACCCGCAGCGGGTCCGCGGTGAAGCTCTGCGGCGAGACCATCACGAGCCGGCCGGCCCCAAGGTCGCCGACCCCACCGAACGGGTCGACGAGCGTCGCGTCGCCCGCCAGCGGCTGGGCGATCGCGTTGATCGTCAGATCCCGGTGAGACAGGTCCTCGGCGAGTGTCGCTCCGTTGAGCGCGAGCACGTCGAGCTGCCAGCGGTGGTCGCGGGCGACGACCCGCCAGCCGCCGAACGCCGGTGACAGGGCGAAGGCATGTCCGCCGGCGCCGCGGCCCGCCGCGCGGGCC
>CAZZWJ010000051.1:0-12671 GCA_964657875.1 uncultured Solirubrobacteraceae bacterium | reverse complement strand
CGTCCAGCACCACGGGCGACGGCGTGACGGCTTGCTGCGCGAGGCTCACAACCGGCGTGGTCGATCCGCTGTCGCGCACGGCCGAGCCGGCACCCAACCCGCCGGCCAGGACCACCGCGCCGGCCGCTCCGGCCGCGACGGCGGTCGCGCCGATCAGCCACGGCAGCCGGCGCCCGGGCCGATCGGTGGCGGCCGACATGTGATCCACGAGCGCCATCCGCGCGCGGTCGGTCATCGCGCCGTCGGGGTCGGGAACGTCCGAGCGGCGGTCGGTCACCCACGTGAACTCTTCGACGTCGGAAGGCATCAGCACAGCTCCAGGGATTCGAGATGAGCACGCACTAGGGCGCGTGCACGACTAAGACGCGACGCGACGGTCCCCTCGGGAACGTCGGTGGCGCGCGCAATCTGCTCATAGGTCAGATCAGCGAACGTGTGCAGCAGCAGCGTGTCGCGGTCAGCCGGGGACAGTGAAGCCAGCACCAAACTCAGCTGGGGGCTGAGATATTCGGCGTCCAGCCGCTCGATGCTCTCATCCAGCTCGTCACCGCTGACCTCACTGCCGAGCCGCGACATCGCCCGCGATCCGCGTGCCGCAGCGCGAAACCACCGACGCAACAGGTTGGTCGCGATCCCGTACAGCCACGGCGCCGCGTCGTCACGACCGTCGTAGCGCTTGCGCTCGGTGAACGCGACCCGAAACGTCTCTGCCGCAACATCCTCCCCCGCGGCAGGCCCGGCACGCTGCACGCAATACCGATAGATCCGTGGCCAATGGCGATCGAAGATCACCCCGAACGCGGCTCGGTCCTTCCGAGACGCCCGGATCACCGCAGCGTCAGTCTTGTCGTTATGCATATCCCTTATTGCCCGATCGCCACCCGACTCTTCACGCAGCCCCCAAAGCCCGCCGATACCGCCTCACCCCGGCCGCCGGCATCGCCGCGCCTGCGCGACCGCAGGGTCAGTCGCTTTCGTCCCCACGATCATCATCCCGTTCGCCACCGGCGCCCTCCGCGGACCCGCCAGGGTCTGCGCGTCTGAAAACAAGCGGGCTGACGCCCGAGGACTCAGAAATGCCGCCGCTGGTATGTGCGTGTGCGAATCGGACCTCGTTCGGCGGCGGGGCGGCCTGAGACCGCGACGGTCAAGCGCTCGCCGCGCTCGTCTCGGCGAAGCACGTCACCCACGTCGTCGCGAAGTCGGGTGCACCACGAACGCCGACCCACCGAACAGGCGGTAGGGCTCGGCGATCGACTGCACCCGCCCGTGCCCGAGGATCTGCACCGCGCTCGCGTCGCCCGGGTAGTTGTCCAGGGGCAGGATCGAGCCGGTCGACAGGGTGAACTTCTCGCCGTAGCGGCGCTGCAGCTCCCGGCGCAGCGGGCTGGCGTAGAAGCGCGGCTCGGCGAGGGTCGTCGAGGAGTTGGTCTGCGCGATGCGGGGCGCGGCGAGCCCCTGGGCGAGGCTCATGTGAAAGTCGACGTGATTGAGGAACGTCTGCAGGATCGTCTCGGGGATCGTGGAGCCCCCGGCCGCCCCGACCGCGAACCGGGGCGTGTCGTGGCGCAGCACGATGATCGGTCCCATGCTCGAGCGCGGCTGCTTGCGGGGGCCGGGCAGGTTGGGGTCCGGCTCACCCTTGGCGATCGGCGCGAAGTCGAAGTCGGTGAGCTCGTCGTTGAGCAGGAAGCCGTAGCCGGGGACGGTCTCGCCGCTGCCGCCGAAGAAGTTGGTCGTGTTCGTGTAGGCGACGATGTCGCCCTCGCGGTCGGTGGCGACGATGTTGTTGGTGTGGTGGCGCTCGGGCGAGGCACTCGTCTGCGCGATCGAGGCGGGGGCGACGCCGTGACAGCCGTGAAAGGCCGCGAACGGATCGCCGGGACGCAGCGGCGATCGCAGCGCGTGGCCGGTGATCTCACAGCGACGGGCGTCCGCGAAGCGCTGACTCAAGAGCCCGGCGACCGGGGTGTGGTCGGCGCCGACGTAGCGGTCGCGGTCGGCATAGGCCAGCCGTGAGGCCTCGATGTACTGATAGAGCGCCGCCAACCGCGGCTCGGAGGCGAGTGGGAAGCCCTTGAGGATGTTGAGCGCCTCGCCGATCGTCGTCCCGCTGCTCGACGGCGGCGCCATCCCGTACACCGACAGGCCCTCGTAGTGGCTGAGGGTCGGCGCCTGCACCCGGGCCCGGTAGGCGCGCAGGTCGGCCATCGTCATGATGCCGTCGCGGGTGACGACCTTCTGGCCGGAGTAGAGCGTCGGCTGGTCCACCGCCTTGACGATCGCGCGGCCGAGCGGGCCGTCGTAGAGATACCCGGGGCCGTGGGCCGCGATCTCGCGGTAGGTGTGCGCGAGATCGGGGTTGCGCAGCAGATGTCCGAGCGCCAGCGGCCGGTCCCCGGCGGTGAGGAACAGCGACGCGCTCGACGGGTAGTTGCGCAGCAGCGCCAGTCCGGACTCGGTGAGCTGGCGGAAGTCCCGGTTGACGCGGAAGCCGTGCGCGGCGATCCCGATCGCCGGCTTCAGGTCCTCGCCGAGGGTCCGGTGGCCATAGCGGCGCACCGCGAGCGCCCACGTCGCGACCATCCCCGGTACCCCGGTGGACAGCGGCTGGTCCGACGCCGTCGTGTAGTCCATGGGCCGGTGGGTGCGGGGGCTGAGAAACAGCGTCGACGTGCACGCCCGCGGGCAGGTCTCGCGGCCGTTGATCGTCGTGATCGTGTGCCGCCGGGCGTTGTAGATCACCATGAAGCCTCCGCCTCCGGGGCCGGCGACGAACGGCACCGTCACCCCGAGCGCACTCGCGGTCGCCACCGTCGCGTCGACCGCGTTGCCGCCGTGACGCAACACGTCGATCCCGGCGGCGCTGGCGGTGGCGTCCATCGAGGCGACCGAGCCGCCGCTGCCGGTCGCCGTCGGGTGAGCGGCCGGGATCAGCGAACGCGCGGTGCCCGTCCGCGCCGGGGCGCGCGGGTGGCGCGAGGCGGCGGCGGGCCCGGCGCCCGCAAGCGTACCGGCGGCGCCGATGCCGACGCCGGCGGCCGCGAGGACGGCGAGGATCCGGGGGTGGCGGGCGATCATGCGCTGTGCAGGTCCATCCGCCGGTCGTGACCGAGCAGCGGCAGCTCGTCGCACATCTCGGTGAGGCGGGAGACGGTGCGCGGCGTGATCTGCTCACACAGCTGGTCGCGGTCCATGATGTTGGTGGTGATGAGCATCGCGCGCTGCTCCTCATACCGGGCGTTGACGATCGAGTAGAGCTCCTCCAGGACCCAGTCGGTGCTCCGCTCCGCGCCCACGTCGTCGATGTGCAGCAGGTCGACGGCGACCAGCCGGTCGAGCAGCTGGACGTGGGAGCGCTCGGCGCGGTGGGTGTCGCGGATCTCGTTGAGCAGGCGGGGCAGGGAGTAGATGGCGACCGAGTGGCCGGCCTCCGACGCCGCCTTGGAGACGAGCATCGCGAGCGTCGTCTTGCCGGTGCCGGGTGGACCCATCAGCCACAGCCCGCGGCCGGCGGCGAGATGCTCGTCGATCCGCCCGGTGTAGGCACGGACCTTGCGCACGATCCCGGCGTCGATCTCGGTGACCGGCGGCCGGTCGAAGGAGACGTCGCGGTAGCGGCGCGGGATCACCGCCGAGAGGCTGTGCGCCTGCGCGCGGGAGATGCGCTGCGCCCGGCAGCGGCAGTCCGCCGCGGTGTTCGTCGCCAGGTCGAAGATGAACCCGGAGCCGTCGCAGACGTCGTAGGGGCAGGCGTTGCTCACTGAAATCGATCCCCGGCGTAGTTCATGAACTTCGGGTATTCGTGGCGGAAGGTGAGGATGATCTCGCCGATCGGGCCGTTGCGGTGCTTGGCGATGATGATGTCGGCCTCGCCCGGTCGCTCGGAGTCCTTGTTGTAGTACTCGTCGCGGTAGATGAACATGACGAGGTCGGCGTCCTGCTCGATCGCGCCCGATTCACGGAGGTCGGAGAGGACCGGCTTCTTGTCGTTCTGGGCCCGCTGCTCGACCGCGCGGGAGAGCTGGGAGAGCGCGATCACCGGCACCCCGAGCTCGCGGGCGAGGCCCTTGAGCCCGCGGCTCATCTGGCTCACCTGCTCCACCCGGCTCTCGATCCGCCCCTCGGAGCGCATCAGCTGCAGATAGTCGACGATCACCAGGCCCAGGCCGCCCGGGATCTGGGCGTGCAGCCGCCGGCACTTGGCGCGGATCTCCAGAACCCCGGTATCGGATGAGTCGTCGACGTAGAGCGGGGCGTTTGAGAGTCGCTCGGCGGCCTCGACGATCGTCGGCCACTGCGAGTCGGCGACCTTCCCGCGGCGCAGCGACTCGCCGTGGATGTTCGCCTGGGAGGCGATGAACCGCTGGGCGAGCTCGGACTCGGACATCTCCAGCGAGAACAGCGCGACCCCCTTTCCGGCCAGGCACGCGTGCTCGGCGATGTTGGCCACCAGCGCGGACTTCCCCATCGACGGCCGGGCGGCGAGCACGATCAGGTTGCCGGGCTGAAACCCGCCGGTCTTCTCGTCGATGTCCTTGAACCCCGACGGGGTGCCGGTGAGCGCGGTGCGTGAGCGCGACAGCTGCTCGAGCTTGTGGGTCTCCTCCTGGAGGATGTCGCCGATCGAGCGGATCTTCTTCTGGCGCTCGTCGGTCGACACCTCGAGCACCGATCGCTCGGCCTGCTCGATCAGGTCCCGGGCGTCGGCCGAGCGCGCGCGGACGGCCTCCTGGATCGTGTAGGTGGCCAGCAGCAGCTCGCGCAGCTTGGCCGTCTCGTGGATGATCTGCCCGTACTCCCGGGCGTGGCCGCTGGCGGGGACCCAGCCGGGCAGCTCGTCGATCGCCGCCGGGCCGCCGATCTCATCCAGCTTGCCGTTCTGGCGCAGGCGCTCGGTGACGGTGAGGTGGTCGATCTTGCGGTCGGCCTCGTAGAGCTCGAGCATCGCCCCGTAGATGGCCCCGTGCGATTCCCGGTAGAAGTGATCGGGCCGCAGCTGCTCCTCGACGAGCAGGCCGTGCAGGTGGCGCTCGTCGAGCAGCACCGCACCGAGCACCGAGCGCTCGGCGTCCAGGTTGTGGGGCGGCAGTCCCAGCCGGTCGGCCGACGGGACGGGGGCGGTGTGAACGGCGCTCATGCGGGGAGGGGAGTCTAGGTTCGCGGTCATGGGAGGGCCGACCATCATCCCGCTCCCAGCGGACGTTTTCCGCGACTCGATCCCGGTCGTTGATCGCCCCCCCCGGCCGGGCCGCGTGGGCGACCCGGCCGGTGTGTCACTGCGTCACGCGGCTACTTGAACTTCACCGACTTGTAGTAGTTGGCCGGCTCGATGCCGAACCGGACCGCCGTGTGGGAGCTGAACGTCTGCCCCGGCGCGACCACCACCGTCGGCCAACCGGCCTGGTTCTGGTGGTTGGGTGAGTCCGGGTAGTGCTGGGTCTCCAGCGTGAACGCGTCGCCCTGGCGGTAGACGTTGCCGGTCACTCCCGGCAGGTCAGCCTGCAGGTAGTTGGCCGTGTAGACCTGAACGCCCGGCTGATCGGTGTACTGAAACAGGGTGATGCCCGTGTTCGTGTCCTGGGCGACCGCATCCAGGCGGTACTTGTTCTGATTGTTGAGCACCCAGTTGTGGTCATACCCATGGGCGTACTGCAGCTGGCGGATCGGCCCCGAGGTGCCGTCGGGCAGCTTGATGTCCGACTCGTACTTGCCGATCGCGTGCATGCTCCGGAAGTCGAACGCGGTCCCCTTGACGTTCTGGAAGTAGGACCCGTTGGAGCCCGCCGCCGGAATCTGGGACGGATCGGTCGGCTGGTACTGGTTGGCGTCGATGGCGAGGTTCTGGTTGTAGACGGGGCCGCTCGCCTGACCGCCGAGGTTGAAGTAGCTGTGGTTGGTGAGGTTGATCACCGTCGACAGCGTCGGCGACGCGTTGGTCGCCGAGTAGTACATGTTCAGCGAGTTGTTCTTGGTCAGCGCGAACGTCACCGTCGCGTTGATCGCCGTCGGGAACCCGGTGCAGCCCGGCGTGAGCGCAACGTCGCAGCCGGTGCCGGCCGGGAAGCTCGCGCTCATCGTCACCTTGGCCGTCGTGCCCGTGGTCGACGGAGCACCTGACCACACCGTGGTGTTCCAGCCGCGGTACCCGCCGTGCAGGTCGTTGGGGCCGTTGTTGAGGTCCAGCTTGTACGTCGTGCCGTTGAGGGAGAACGCTCCGCCGGCGATCCGGTTGGCGTACTGGCCGATGGTGGCGCCGAAGTACGAGTCGCCGGTGCCCGACGTCGAGTTGGGGATCGGCCAATCGACCTTGTTGGCGCCCTGCTCGAAGTCGGCGACGTAGTCGGCGAGGTTCGGGAAGCCGAGCACCACGTCGGTGAGCTTTCCGTTCTTGTCCGGTACGTCGATCGACTGGATGTCGGATCCGTACTCCGAGATGTTCACCTTCATGCCCCCGGCGCCGTGCAGCGTGTAGAGCTCCACGGGCTGCCCGTCGGCGGTGCCCCAGTTGATCTCGGTGACCTTCGCCGTCGTGGCCGGTTTGGCGGACTGCTTGGGATGGACGGCCGCCGCTGCGACCCCCGAGCCGAGGGTCGCGATCGCGGCGCAGGACGCAAGCGCCGCACCCGCCGTCGCGAGCACGGTCCGCCCGTGCGCGGAGCGCTGTTGATAAGTCGTCAAGCTCTCTCTCCTTCGTCTTCGTATCCGGCGCCCTGTGCACCGGACGATGTACAACCGCAGGGAGTTCGTACCCGCGGAACCGAGATGTTAACGCTCACATATGCACGACGTGTGAAAACATGCAGATGCCCGGACGTTGCCCGCGCCTGAGCGCACAGGCCCCGTCGCGCAGGCACGGCCGCACCCACGGACCGAAACGCCCACCGGCCCTGCCCTGACGTGGTCTAGGAGGCGGTGACGAGCGTCTTGATGGTCGCGGTGACGCCCTCGGCGACCTCCACGACGACCATGTAGGTCCCGATGTTCTTGATCGGGTCCTCGAGGTGGATCTTGCGCTTGTCCAGCCGCAGTCCGCGGGCCTCGCGGATCGCGTCGACGATGTCCTGCGTGGTCACCGAACCGAACAGGCGACCGTCGTCACCCGCCTGCTGGGTGATCGTGAGCACGGTGCGCCCGAGGGTCAGCGCGTTCTCACGCGCCTTCTCCTCGGCGTCCCGGGCCGCCTTGTCGGCGTCCTGGGCGCGCCGCTGAGCCACCTTGATCGAGCCGCTGGTCGCGACCTCGGCAAGTTTGCGGGGCACGAGGAAGTTGCGCAGGTACCCCGCCGAGACATCGACGATGGCGCCCTGCTCACCCAGGGACTCGACGTTCTGAAGCAGGATCGCCTGCGGCATCGCTCAGTCGCTCCTGATCTACCGGTCGCGGTCGCGGTCGCGGTCACGATCGCCGCGTCCGCCGCGGTGTTCGCTGCCCTCGGCCACGTAGGGCAGCAGCGCGAGCTCCCGCGCGCGCTTCACCGCCCGCGCGACCTGACTCTGATGGCGACGGCAGGCGCCGGTGATCCGCCGTGAACGGATCTTGCCCCGGTCGGAGATCATCCTGCGCAGCATGGACAGATCCTTGTAGTCCACCTGCTCGATCTTGTCGCGGCAGTACGGGCACGACTTACGGCGGGTCGATGTCGGCCCACCCTTACGATCGCGCCGGCGCACCGGACGTCTGCGTTGCTTTGCCACGTTGACCAGCCTAGCTCAGAGTCGGAAGTTGACTGTCTCTCAAAACGGGATGTCGTCGTCAGATCCTGCGGCCACGGGCGTACGGTCGAAGTCGCCGGTATCGATCGGGACATCGCTGTCGGCGGCGCGGGCGCTGCTCGAGAAGCCATTCCCGTTACCGGCGCCAGCGTCGTCACGACCGCCGAGGAACTGAACGGAGTCGGCGACGATATCAACAGACTGACGCTTGTTGCCCTGCTGGTCCTGCCATTCGCGCCACTGCAGGCGTCCGTCGATGGCCACGCCGCGGCCCTTGGCCAGGTACCGACCGCAGTTCTCCCCCTGCGGACCCCAGACGGTGACGTCGAAGTAGTTGGGGACATCCTCCCACTGCTGGGTCTCGCGATTCTGGCGCCGGCCGTTGCACGCGATGCGCATCGAGCACAGCGAACTGCCGCTCGGCAGGGACTTCATCTCCGGGTCGCGGGTCAGGTTGCCGGTGATGATCACGCGGTTGATGTTTCCTCCAGCCATCTCCATGGCTCCTTTCAGGAAGCTTGCTCAAAAAGGCTCGTAAATCGAGTCTATGGGCGGCTCAGACGGCATGAATGCGTCAGTCCGGAAAATCCGCAAAGTCCTCACACACCCGGCACGCATCCGTGACAGACCGTTGCTCGGTCGTCACATCTGAGGCCGTCGACGACCCCCCCGCAAGCGGGCCGGCTCACTTCTGGAGCCCCGCGGCGGCGGGAGGTCAGGAGTCGACGGACGCCGTCGCGGCTTCGCGCGAGGTGACCGGCGGGGGGTCCGGCACCGGGGGGGTGCCGGGGACGTTGCGGATGATCCGGTGACGCAGGACGGCGTCGTCGATCCGCAGGTTGTAGGACAGCGAATCCAGCAGCTCGGACCCCGAGCAGGTGAACTGCAGCAGGTGGTAGTGGCCCTCGCCCTGGTGCTTGATCTCGTAGGCGAGGGGTCGGGCGCTCCAGTCATCGTCACGCTCGACCGCGCCGCCGCCGTTGGCGATCTGCGCCTGGGTGTCGCTGAGGACCTTGGCGGCACGCTCCTCGTCGACCGTCGTGGAGATGACGATGAAGAGGTCGTAGAGACGGGTTTTGGAGGCCATGATCAGGGGCGCTGCGGGTCAGGACCCGAGCGGCGGCGGACTATAGCGGGCGCCCTGGGGCGCCCACGGGGTCAGCGCGACAGCGCCCGACCGGCGGAACCGCGTGACATCGGCGTCCGGTCGGCGCCCCGCCGGTCCGGTCCGTCGGTGCGCATGCCGTGGTCGCGACGCCGATCCTCGCGCAGTACCGGCCCGACGCGCTTTCCCAGACCCCGCAGCACGTACGCGCCGCGCCAGTCGTCGAAGGCGAGCAGCGGCCGGCAGATCGCCAGCCGGCGAGACGAGACGTAGTGACGAGGGCGGGGAACCGTGCGCATCATGAGTATTAGAGCACCAAATGGACGAGATGACGACCGTAGAAACCACGGCCCGGCACGTCAGGAGACGACGCCGCGTCCCTTGGCGTTGATGTCGGCGAGCTGGTCGTCGATCCAGTCGCCGGGATCACGGGCGGTGACGATCGAGATCAGTCCCTCGTGGCGGCGCTGTCGCTCCTCATAGGACATCGTCAGCGCGGCGTGGATCGAGTCGGCGAGCTCCTGGATGTCGAACGGATTCACCGACAGCGCGTACTGATGCAGCTCCTCGTGGGCGCCGGTGTTCTCCGACAGCAGCGACACGCCGACGCGCTCGTTGACCATCGGGCCCTCCTTGGCGACGAGGTTCATCCCGTCGAACATCGCGTTGACCATGAGCACGTCGTAGTGCTTGTAGGCGGCGACCGCCTCCTCGAGGTCGTCGCGGAGCTTGAGCTGGATCGGCATCCAGTCCGGGGTGCCGTGCCGGTGGTTGACGACCGCGACCACCGCCTCGATGCGCTCGAGGTACTCCGCGTACTCGGCCACGTCGGTCCGCGACGGCATCAGCTGGGCGATGAACGTCACCTTCTCCCGGAACTCCTCGTGCTGCTCCAGGAACGTGTCGAAGGCCGAGAACCCGCGGAGCACGTTCTTCGACAGGTCGGCCCGGTCGACGCGCAGGATCAGGTGCTCGCGGCGGCGGCGCAGCAGATCGGCCTCGAACTGGCGTACCCGAGGGCGGTGGGCGACCTTCTGGATCGCCGTCGCGTCGATCGGCAGCGGATAGGCGCGCACCCACACCTCACGGTCGCCGACCTTCACCACCCCGCCCGCGTGGTCGACCTCCAGCCCCATCAGGTCCTCGCAGCACTGCAGGAAGTTGCGCCGGTAGGAGCGGGTGTGAAAGCCGACGATGTCGTTGGCGAGGATGCCCTCGTAGAGCTCGTTGCGCATCTGGGACGGCAGCACCCGCCAGGAGTCCGACTGACTCCACGGGATGTGGACGAAGTGATGCAGAAACGCGTCCGGGCGCTCGCGGCGGATCATCCCCGGCAACGTGTAGAGGTGGTAGTCGTGGATCATGATCACCGGCTGCTCGATGTCGGCCACCTCCTCCAGCGCCGCCGCCGCGAGGTCCTCGTTGACGGCGTTGTAGCCGAACTCGAACGCCTCGGTCTCGTTGCGACGGACGTCCGGCGCGTTGGACAGGTCCCAGAGGTAGTGCTGGATGAACCACAGCATCGGGTTGGCGACGACGTTGTAGAAGCCGTCGTAGGCGACCGGGTCGGAGGCGACGAGCTTGACCATGTACTCGCTGTCGCCCTCGGGAGTGGCGACCGGGAACGGCCGGCCGCCGGCGCGCTCGGCGGCGGCGACGTCCTCGTCGCTCATCGCCGAGGCGATCCAGGTCACGGGGCGGTGGGAGGCGAGGCCCATGAGTGCGGTCACGAGGCCACCGGTCCCGCGCTTGACCTCTCCACCCGGCTGAAACGTCACCGGCCCCCGGTTGGAGACCAGGATGAGGGGCGTCTCGTCTGACATGCCTGCGCCAAACCCTACCTTCCCGCTGAAACCCAACCGGCTCGGTGCAGTTGATAGCGTCGCCCGCGCCCCGATCCACATACGCAGCGAGGAGCCCCACCGTGAGCAACACCGATGACCTGCTGAGCAACAACTCCGCCTACGCCGAGTCCTTCGACAAGGCGAGCCTGCCGCTGCCCCCCGCCCGCAAGACCGCCGTGGTCGCGTGCATGGACGCCCGCCTGAACGTCTACGGGGCGCTGGGGATCTCCGAGGGCGACTGCCACGTGATCCGCAACGCCGGCGGCGTCGTCACCGATGACGCGATCCGTTCGCTGGCGATCTCCCAGCGGCTGCTCGGGACCGAGGAGATCGTGCTCATCCATCACACCGACTGCGGGATGCTCACGTTCCACGACGATGACTTCAAGGCGTCGATCGAGGCCGACACGGGTATCCGACCCTCGTGGGCCGCCGAAGCGTTTCCAGATCTCGATGCCGATGTGCGCCAGTCGGTCGCGCGGGTGAAGGCGTCGCCGTTCATCCCGCGCAAGGACTCGGTCCGCGGCTTCGTCTACGAGGTCGAGACGGGACGGCTGCGCGAGGTCTCCTGACGCGAGGCGCGGCCCTCCACACCAACCGAGAGGGATGTCCGCAATGAGTGAGCACGACGTCATCATCGTCGGAGCCGGACCTGCCGGCGAGGTCGCGTGCGGTCTCTGCGCCGGCGAGGGTCTCGATGTCGCCGTCGTCGAGCGCGAGCTCGTCGGCGGGGAGTGCGCCTACTGGGCGTGCATGCCCTCCAAGGCGCTGCTGCGTCCCGGCGAGCTGCTCGACGAGGACGGCCGCGTCCCCGGCGTCCCGGTCGGCGAGCTCGACGTCGCCGCGGTCCTCGCCCGGCGCGACGAGGTCATCCACGACCTCGACGACACGGCGCAGCTCGGGTGGCTGAAGGACCGCGGGATCACCCTGTATCGCGGCGAGGGCCGACTCGACGGCGAGAAGCGCGTCGTCGTCGGCGACGAGGTCCTCACCGCGCGCCGAGCCGTGGTCCTCGCCGTCGGCTCGGGCGCGTTCATCCCGCCGGTCGACGGGCTGCGGGAGATCGCGCCCTGGACCAACCGCGAGGCGACGACCGCCAAGCAGGTCCCCGCGCGCCTCACGGTGCTCGGCGGCGGGGCGGTCGGCTGTGAGATGGCGCAGGCGTGGTCGTCGCTGGGCGCCCAGGTGACGCTGGTGGAGGCCGGGCCGGGCCTGCTGCCCGTCGACGAGCCGTTCGCCGGCGAGATCGTGGCCGCCTCGCTGCGGGAGTCCGGCGTCGACGTGCGCCTCGGCGCCCGGGCGGTGAGCGCCGGTCGCGGCAACGAGGGGGAGTTCCGTCTCGCCCTGGAGTCCGGCGAAGAGCTCGTGTCCGACGAGCTGCTCGTGTGTGTCGGGCGGGTGCCCCACACCCACGATCTCGGCCTCGAGACCGTCGGTCTCGCGCCGGGGGAGACGATCGACGTCGACGACACGCTGCGCGTGTCCCACCACGGCGACTGGCTCTACGCGATCGGCGACGTCAACGGGCGCGCCCTGCTCACCCAGGCGGGCAAGTATCAGGCGGCCGTCGCGGTGGCGAACATCATGAATCGGGAGACGAAGGCCCGGTGGGACGGTCCGCTCACGCCGCAGGTCGTCTTCTCAGAGCCCCAGGTCGCGTCCGTCGGGCACACGCTGGCGTCCGCGCTGGAGGCCGGGATCCGGGCCAAGGCCGTCGACGGCGACCCCGGCTCGACGCCCGCCGCGAGCTTCATCGGAAAGGGTGCACCCTCCAAGGCGCGGATCGTCGTCGACGAGGACCGTGAGGTGATCGTCGGCGCGACGTTCGTCGCCCCCGAGATCAACGAGTCCCTGCACGCGGCGACGTTCGCGATGGTCGGCGAGGTCCCGCTGCGCACGCTCGCGCAGGCGATGCCCGCCTTCCCGACGCGCAGCGAGATGTGGCTGCGGCTGCTGGCCGACTGGCGTCCCTGAGCGCTCGCCCAGCGGCCCGCTTCCCGCCGCCGA
>CAZZWJ010000050.1:0-12785 GCA_964657875.1 uncultured Solirubrobacteraceae bacterium | reverse complement strand
TGCTCGTCCTTACGCCGCTGGTGAAAGCGTAGCTGACCGAGCATGTTGATGAACAGCCAGCGCAGCGCGCCATCCAGATGTCGCTGCAGGTTGTGCGCCGGGCCAAGGTGCGGCAAGTTGGCGCCGAGCGTCGTCTCGATGCCCGGGCGGAGGCTGACTAGACCCCGCTCGGCGTGAGGTCGCGGTCCGGCGCGTCCGCGTCGCCCGGCGACGCCGCCCCGGACGTGGCGGCGGCCGCGTCGCCGCCCTCGACGTTCAGGTGTGGGAGCACGCGGTCCAGGGCCGCGGGGATCTTCCAGTTGTACTCGCCGACGGCGGTCATGAGACCCGGGATGAGGATGCTGCGCACGACCAGCGCATCGAGGAACACCGCGGCGGCGAGACCGACGCCGAACAGCTTGATCGTGAGCTCCCCGCCGAGCACGAAGGCGGCGAACACGAGCACCATGATCGAGGCGGCGGCGGTGATCGTGCGTCCGGTGGCGGCGAGCCCGTGGGCGACCGCCTCGGCGTTGTCGCCCCGGTGGCGCCATTCCTCATAGATCCGGCTGACCAGGAACACCTCGTAGTCCATCGACAATCCGAACAGGATCGCGAACACGATCACCGGCAGGAACGCCGCGATCGGCCCGGTCTGATCGACGCCGATCAGGCTGGCCAACCACCCCCACTGAAAGACCGCGGTCACGACGCCGAACGCGGCGCTCACCGAGAGCAGGTTCATGACCGCGGCCATGAGCGGGATCACCAGGCTGCGGAACACCGCCATCAGCAGGATGAACGAGAGCAGCACGACGACGCCCACGAACAGCGGCAGCTTGCTCGCCAGGACCGTCGAGAAGTCCTTGAAGATCGCGGTCTGACCGCCGACGAGCACGTTGACGCGGCCCTGGGCGGCGGTCGGGATGACGTGGCTGCGCAACGTGGAGATGAGGTTGCTCGTCGAGGCGGCCTGCGGGGACCCCCGCTCGAACACGTCGGCGGATGCGACCCCGTGGGGGAGGAGCGTCGCAGGGGTGACCCTGACGACGCCCGGGGTGCGCGCGATCGCGGCGAGCACCTGCTCAAACTGCCGGGGCTGACCGGCGCCACCGACCTTGGCGACAAGTTGCAGCGGACCGTTGAAGCCGGGGCCGAACCCCTTGGCGAGCAGGTCGTAGGCCTTGCGGGTCGTCGTGTTGGACGGGTCAGATCCGGCGTCGGTGGAGCCGAGGCGGATCGAGAGGAACGGGATCGCGATGATGAGCATGGCCGCCGCGGCACCCGCGGCGAAGATCGCGGGACGTCGGCGCAGGGTTGCCGCCCAGCGCGCCCACAGCGGTGACTCGTCGTTGACGGTGAGCTCGTTGGCCGCGACGGCCCGCCGTGCGCGGCGCCCGAGCGTGCGCGGTCCGAAGAAGCCGAGCATCGCGGGCAGCAGCGTCATCGCCGCCAGGACGGTGAATGCGACGACGATCGTGGCCGCGATGCCGACGCCGTTGAGGAAGCTCAGGCCGAGGGTGAGCATCCCCAGCAGCGCGATGCACACCGTGATCCCGGCGAACAGCACCGCCCGCCCGGACGTGTCGATGGCCTCGATCACCGCGTCGGTGCTCGGACGGCCGCGCATCACCGCCTGGCGGTAGCGGGTGACGATGAAGAGCGCGTAGTCGACCCCGACCCCGAGTCCGATGAGCAGCGCGAGCTGCTCGCTGAAGGACGGCATCGCGATCACGTTGGACAGCAGGCCGACGAGGGCGACTCCGGTCGCGAGCGCGAACCCGGCCGCGACGAGCGGCAGGACGGCGGCCAGCACCGACCCGAACACGAGCAGGAGCACGAGCAACGCGGCGAGGATTCCGATACCGAGGCCCGTGTTGCTCATCGTGTCGGTCTGCTCGATCGCCTGCCCACCGAGCTCCACGTCGATCGTGCGGTTCGCCGCGGCCTGGGCGACGCGCACCACTCGTTTGGTGCTCGCGACCGGCACCGCATTGGCGAGCTCGTCGAAGGTGACCGTCGCGTAGGCGACGTTCCCCGAGCGTGAGATCTGGCGAGCGCCCGCCGGGGTGTAGGGCGAGGTGACGTTCCCCACGTGGGGTAGGCGGGCGACCCGCGCGAGCATCGCGCTCACCCGCGCCTTGACCGCCGGATCGGTGACCTTCCCCGACCGGGTGGCGATCACGATCTGATCGCTGTCCCCGGAGGCCCGCGGCGTGGCGCTGCGCAGCAGCGCGAGCGCCCGAGTGCTCGGGGTCCCCTTCAGCGAGAACGAGTTGCTGTAACCGCTGCCGACCGCGCCGTGCACCAGGGTCGCGCCGATCGCGAGCACGATCCACAGCACGACGACGAGACGACGGTGTTGCACAGACCAGCCAGCGAGACGGCGCACAGATAGCCTTCCTTGAACGGGAGCGAGAGAGCGAGAGAGAGAAGTGAGACTCCGCGGTCACGGTAGGCGATCGCGGTACGATAAGCAAGACTGTGCGGTCACGTTAGCCGAATGTCCACGCCTGTCTCATCCCGCGCGCCGCGGCGCGCCGACCACGTCCGTAATCGCGCGACGCTGCTGCGAGCCGCGCGGACGGTGTTCGCCGAGCAGGGCGCCGACGCGTCCGTGGAGGCGATCGCCCATCGCGCCGGCTTTGCCAAGGGCACGTTCTTCCGGCATTTCCCCAACAAGGAGAGCCTCGTCCAGGCGCTCCTCGCCGACCGGCTCGAGACGCTCGGGGAGATCGCCGGGGAGATCAACGCCTCCCAGGAGCCCGGATGGAGGACGCTGGGCACGATGATGGAGCGCATCCTGGAGCAGATCGCCGACGACCGCTCGCTCGCCGAGTTCCTGGAGCGTGGGGAACGCGTCGCCCCCACCGAGGAGATCATCAGCGCCCGGGGCGTCCTCGCCCGGGAGGTCGACCGCGCCGTCGACGGCGCGCAGGCGTGCGGCGAGGTTCGGTCGGACGTGAGCGGCACCGACTTCCCGCCGATCATGTTCATGATCACCCGGGCGACGGCCCGCCACCACCCGTGCCATCCCCGGCTCGGCCGACGCTACCTGCGCCTGTTCCTGGATGGCATCCGCACCGGACACGAGAGCGACCTCGGCGCCCCCGCGCTCACCGTCGAGGACATGCGGCGCGCCCGGGACTTCCCGCCCGGGCGACCTACGAGCTTGCTCTGACCGAGGCGGCGAGCGCCTCGGGCCAGCGGCAGGCGGTGCACGCATGGTCAAAGACGCTGTGGGCGAACTGCAGCGCCGCCTGGTGGGGATCGTCCTGCGCGATCGCGTCGGCCCAGTCGAGCACGAACTCCCCGAGGTCCGGTTCCCAGCGCGCCGCGGCCGGTGCGAGCCGCGCGACCTCAAAGCCGGTGGGGGCGGGGTAGGCGTAGCCATAGAAGGCGGCCCGTGGATACTTGGCGTCTCCGGGCCACCAGCCGATCGCCACCTCCTGGGCGTCCATCGCGTGGCGCATGATGAAGTCCCCGGACGGCGGATCGGCGGGTGCGCCCGAGAACAGGTTGACCGCGAGATCGAAGGAGCCCCACCAGGCGTTGACCGGGGTGACGCGCCCGCGGAACGGCGCCCGGAACTCCGCGAGGACGAGCGCCGCTCGGGTGGCGGCGGCGAAGTACGTCTCGACCTGCGCGGGTTCGTAGGCGTGATGCTCATGGTCCTCGGTCAGCGCGACGTCCCACGCGACCTCCTGGGGCGACGGGTTGATCGTCACCGCCCCGGCGAGTGACCGGATCGCGTCCAGCACGTCACGGGTGATCTCGGCGACCGGGCGGGACGGGAGCTCGACGCGACGGGTCGCTCCGGCGCTGTGCTCGATCAGCGCCTGATGGCGGTGCAGGTCGAGGGTGATGACGAGCGAACCCGAGCCGTCGGGAGCGGGCAACGGCGCCGTCTCCCAGCCACGCGCGGTGAGGCGCAGCGCCGCGTGCTGCAGCTGGGGCTCAGGTGCCCCGAGGGCGACCGCGAGCTTGCCGAGCAGCTGGGTGAGGGCGTGCAGCGTGTCGCAGCATGGCGCCCAGTCGGTGTAGGCGAGCGACGGCCATCCGGCGCTCATCGCCGCGATGGGGCACTCATGCGCTCAAGCTCCGCGGCACGCTCGGCGACCCGGTCTTCATCTGACACGAGATGCCACCGGCTGGTCCGGCGCGATCCCGAGTTACGGACCCCACCCTCGCGCTGCAGCTCGTGCAGGCGGTGTCGGACCTTGGCGTCGCTCACCTCGGCCGCGGCCGCCAGCGCCACCAGGCTCAACCCGTGCTCGGAGGCCCGCAGCAGATCCTCCAGGCGGCCCGCGACGAGGCTTCCGGATCGCCGGGACCGCGAGCGGGGTGACGGGCGCTCCCGGGTCGAGGAGGGAGTGACGGAGCCGACCGGGTCAGGTGTCGCCGGGCGACCGGTCGGTGGCGGGCTTGGCCGGGGGGTGTCGGTGACCAGCGCCGCGCGGGCCGCCTGCAGGGTCGTGATCTGCAGCTTGGCCTCACGGATGCGGTCGGCGATCGTCTCTGAGATCTCGTGCGCGGTGGACATGACACTGACTGTAGGGACCCTCCGAACGGCTCACTGGCGCGCGATCGGCCGCGGTGACGACGCGGACGTCGGTTTGCGATCGCCTCGTCGCCGTCACTCCAGCCGGTAGCCGACGCCCCGCACGTTGGCGAGCTCCTCCGGGCGCTGGGCCTGGCGCAGCTTGGAGCGGATCCGCGAGATGTAGGCGTCGAGCGTGCTGTTGGAGACGATCGCGCCCTCGGGCCAGCCGGCGTCGATCAGCGTCGTGCGGCGCACCACCGAGCCGTGGGCGGCCGCGACGGCGGCGAGCAGCCGGTACTCGGTCGGGGTCAGCGGGATCGGCGGCTCTGCGCCGATGGCGTGCTGGGTCGGATCCAATAGCGCTCCCAGCTGCGTGGTGGGCGTCGCGGCGGCGACGGGCCCGCTGCGGCGGGCCAGCGCCTTGACGCGGACGGTGAGCTCCGACAGCGCGAACGGCTTGGTCAGGTAGTCGTCGCCGCCGGCGTGAAACCCGGAGAGGCGATCGGAGAGCGCGTCACGGGCGGTGAGGAAGATCACGGGTGCGAGCACGCCGCGAGCGCGCAGCGCCTGGCAGACATCGCGGCCGTCGGAGTCCGGCAGGCCGATGTCGAGGATCAGCACATCGGGCGGTTGACGCGTGAACGCGGCGACCGCATCGCTGCCGGAGGAGGTGACGCGCACCTCGCAGCCGTCACGTTCCAGCGCCGTGCGCAGGATGCCACGCAGCCCATCGTCGTCCTCGCAGATCCCGACTGACAGGAGCATCGGGCGGCGATCAGGCTTCGCCGAGCGGGCGCCCGCGTGGACCGGGCGCCCGCTCGGCTTCACCGTCGCTCAGCTCAGGTCTGATGCTGGGGCTGGGGATGATCGTGGAGCGGATGGGGGAGGTGAGGATGGTTGATCTCATCCGCGTAGACCTCACTCGAAGGGGTCAGGTCGGGTTTGGCGATCGCCAGGTAGGCGACGAGCGCCAGGATCAGACTGAGGAAGATAATGCTCGTCGTCGACGTGCCGAGGCCGAGACCGTCGGCGTCGGACTGGGAGAGCAGGTCACCGGTCGAGGCGCCCAGCGGGCGGGTCATGATGTAGGCCAGCCAGAACATGAGCACCGCGTTGAGCTTGAAGCGCATGCGCCCGATGGCGATCACCGCGATGACGGCGACGAACAGCAGCAGCGTGGGCAGGTAGCCGAGGCTGAACTTCTCGGCGATCAGGTCGCCGACGGCGGTGCCGGTGGCGAACGTCGTGAGGATCGCCAGCCAGTAGAACGCCTCCCGACGGCGGGTGCGGATCGAGTGCATCGACAGCGTGCGCTCGACGTACCACCACGTGAAGAACACCAGCGCGAGCAGCGTCACCGAGACGATGGTGATCGCCCACATGTGCAGCGGCTGGAGTCCGTTGCCCTCGAACTGGTCGGTGATCTGGGTGCCGAACACGCTGATCAGCACGACGCACAGCCAGTACATCGGCGCTCGGTAGCGCTTCATCGAGAACTGGACGATCAACGCCACCGCGAGCACGGCGCCGGTGGCGATCATGACCTGCACCGAGGCGGTGTTGACCTTCGCGATCGAGGCGTTGCTCCCGCCGGCCCAGGTCGTGGTGAGGTTGTCGGAGAAGGTTTCCCCGACCGTGGTGCACAGGCATTTGATCAACCAGAAGTAGAGAGTTACCTCTGGGACCTTGTTGAGCATCTGACGCGCGGTGCGCCCGCCGGATGCCGGCAGAGAAAGAGAGGTCATGGGGATCATTCTGGGGACGCTGTCCTGCGATTTCCTTGTTGCATCCCCGCGCCCGTCGCGCGGTCGCGTCCGTCACGCCCGGTGTCGCCCGCTGCCGACCCGACGGCATAACGTCGCCGGGATGAGATCGCCCGCGTCGCCTCTGCGCCTTGGAGATGACCGCTCACGCGCGGGCCGTGGCCCGGTGGCCCACCGCCTGCTGGAGCTGATCGCGATCTTCGCCCTGCTCGTGGTCGCCGGACTGGGGCTGCGTGTTCTCTCGCGGCCCGCGGCCGGTCTTGACCTGCGTCTCGTCACCGACTGGGCGACCCACCGCAGCGCCGTGGCGACCGCGGCCGCCCATGCCGTCTCGCTGCTCGGGCGCAGCTGGCTGCTCATCCCGCTGACCGCGGTCTTCGGCTTGGCGCTCGCTCGCCCGCTCAGGCTGCGGGGGCTGCGGGGGCTGGCGTGGGCGCCGCTGGTCGCGGTTCTCGGCGCCGACGCGTTGCAGAACGTCGTCAAGGGGCTCGTCGATCGTCCGCGGCCGCCGGTCGCGCATCTGGAACACGTCACCGGCTCGAGCTTTCCCTCCGGCCACGCGACCGAGTCCACGGCGGTCCTGGTGGCGCTGGTCGGGCTCGCCTGGGCGCGATGGCCGACCCGGGGTGCCCGGATCGCGGTGGCGAGCTGCGGAGCGCTGATGTGTGCGGCGATCGCCGCCTCCCGGGTCTACCTGGGGGTCCATTACCCGACCGATGTGGCCGCGGGCATCGTGCTCGGGGCGGCGTGGGGCACGGCGGCGGTGGCGGGTCTCACGCGCCCGTCCGATCGCGGCTAGGCCTCCGTCCGGGCCGGGAGCTCGAGGATCACGCACCCGCCGGGCCCGGGCCCGATCGTGACCTCGCCTCCGCATGCGCGGGCCAGGCGACGGGCGAGGGCCAGACCGAGCCCCGCCCCGCCGTCGGGCTCCTGAGGCCCGCGGCGCCCGGGGTCAAAGGCGGCCTCCCCGAGCTCGGCGTCGAACCCGTCACCGTCGTCGCGAATCAACGCCCGCGCGCGCTCGCCGACCAGCGAGAGCTCGATGATCACGCGTCGACGCGCGTGCTGGATCGCGTTGTCGACGAGCGGCGCGAAGGCGCGGCGGACGATCTCCGGGTCTCCCTCGGCGAGTGGGGCAGTGCCCAGGACCCGCACCTCGACGCCGTCGAACTCCCGGGCGACGGCGCGCAGGTCGACGGTCCCGGCCTGCGGGTCCATCTCACTCTGGGCGACCGCGAGCAGACCGTCGACGGTGGCGCCCATGAGGACCGCCTGGGTGGCGATCGCGGTGAGGGCCGCCCGCAGCTCGGTCTCCGACTCCGCCACCCGCGCGTCGAGCGCGAGCTCGGCATGGCCGCGGATGACGCTCAGCGGGGTGCGCAGCTCGTGGGCGACATCCCCCGCGAAGCGCTGCTCGTGACGGCGGGAGGCGGCGATCCGCTCCAGCAACCGGTCGAGCGTCATCGCCAGGCCGGTGAGCTCGTCGCGGGGGGCTCCGAGGTCGAAGCGGCGATCGAGATCATGAGCGCCCCAGTCCTCGGCGTTGACGGTCATCAGCCGAACCGGGCGCAGGGCGCCGAGCAGCGCGCGCTGGGTCGCCACCGCCCCGGCGACGAGGATCAGTGCGGCGGTCGCCAGCGATCCGAGCAGCACCTTGTGGCGCAACGAGTCAAACGGAGAGTCGCTCACACCCACGACGACGGAGCCGATCACCCGGGAGCTTCCCGGGGCCGTCAGCGGCCGGCTGAGCAGCTGCACGTCGGCGGGGCCCTGGCGCTCGACGGCCCGCGGTCGCGCCCGGCGTCCGAGTGCGATCGCGGCGGCATCGAGGGCCGCCGACGCGCGCGCGGGCTGGTCGATGACCCGCTGGCCGCTGAGGATCCACGCGTTGCCGTCCAGCGCGCCGTCGTTGGCCACGTCACGGACGTGGACCCCCGCGGCGGTGACGGTGATCGTGGCCAGCTGGGTCTCGGCGCGGCTGCGCAGCAGCTGCGTGGTGACGCCGGCGACGGTGCGGTCGAGCAGGATGTTGCCGACGACGAGGACCGCCGTGAGGCCGACCGCGAGCGTCGCCATGGAGACGAGCAGCAGCCGCAGGCGCAGGGTCACCGGGGGCATCCTACGGATCGGATGAGTCGACTCCGGAGGGGCGTGCGGGGAGCGGCACGGTCGCGCTCGGACCGCCGTGGTCCCATTCTCCGGAATCCGGAGTTCGCCGACCGCGCGGGGCTGCGGCTACGGTGACCGCAGGTCAAGTGAAAGGACAGGAGCAGCGGTGGACTTCGGTGTGGTGCTGACGAGCTATCACGGCAGCTGGGACGACACGGCCTTCGCCGAGGCTCACGGGTTCGCGACGGCGGGCTTCGTCGATTCGCCCCTGCTGGCCGGCGACCCGCTCATCTGCGCGGCCCTCGCCGCCGATCGCACGTCGCGCATCCGGATCGGGCCGCTGCTCGCGATCCCCGGCACCCGTCACGCCGCCGCGCTGGCGGCAGGGGTGGGCATGATCAACCAGATCGCGCCCGGGCGGGCGTTCATCGGCCTCGGCACCGGCTACACCGGCCGGGCGCTGTTCGGACGCAAGCCGGTCACGGTGCGCCAGCTCGAGCGGTTCGCCGATGCGTGCCGCGGACTGCTCGACGGCGGTGAGGTGCTCGACGGGCCCGATACCGACCGGCGCCCGATTCGCATGCGTCAGGCGCCGGGCGTCCATGGCAACCCGCAGCCGCGGATCCCCATCTACGTCGGAGCCGACGGGCCGCGCACGCTCGCGATCGCCGGTCGCAGCGACGGATGGGTGTGCACGATGAAGAACGCGGACTACATGAGGGACTCCGCGGAGGTCTTCGGCGCGGGGCGCGCGGCGGTGGCCGCCTCCGCCGAGACGGAGGGTCGGACGATCGATGACCTCTACACGATGATCTCGGCCGCCGTCTGCATCCTGGAGGACGGTGAGCCGGCGACCTCCGACCGGGCGCTGGAGCGTGTCGGGGCCTACGCGATGATGGCGTTTCACACCTACGCGGAGAACCCGGCGATCGCCGAGCATCTTCCCCCGGCCTTCCGGGAGCGGATCGAGATCTACGAGCGCGAGGTGCTCTCACGGCTCCCGGTGGCGCGGGACCGCTTCTATCAGGAGGTCCACCGCGGCCACCTCTCCCATCTGCTCGACGGCGAGGCGAAGGTCCTCACCGAGGAGATCATCCGCATGACGACGATCACCGGGACGATCGACGAGGTCGCCGCGACCCTGCACGGCCTCCAGGCCGCCGGTGTCGACAACATCACCCTCAACCCGCCCGCTCACCTGTGTCGCGAGATCATCCTCGAGGCCGAGCAGCGACTCATGCCCCTGCTCGCGCCGATGTCACAGCCGCCGGCGTGACCTCGCTCTCGCTGCCCGACCTCTCAGACGCCTCTGCAGATCGCGAGCTTGCCCGTGGCGTAGCTCCCGACTTCTGAAGCTCCCCGGTTGATCCCGGTGACGAAGGCGGCCTCGTTGCCGGCCTGGAGGTCGGTCACCGCGAGCTTGATCTGTCCCAGCCCCCGCCGGAAGCCCGTGAGGTGACGGATGTCGGCCGAGCTCGTGTCCTCTCGGATCAGAGTTGTCGCCAGGTGGTCAAGTCCCGTGAGGTCCGCTTCGACGCGGCTTGGATCCGCCCCGGTCGGATCTGTCTTGACGACGGCCAGGTAGTGCTTCATATCGGCGATAAAACGCGGACCGGCTCGGTTCCCGCGCCGGCAGACCGCGAGATCGACCCTGACGTGCCTGCCGGCTGTCGCAACAGACCGGGCCGTGCCCGCGGGTATCGCGTGTGCGGCGCTATCGGCGGCGGTGGTGGCGCTCGTCGAGCCGCAGGCCGCGATCGACATGGCGGTGAGTGTGGCTGCGGCAACGGTCGGCAACCTGGACATGGTGGCTTGGCTCCCGGGCTTGGCTTGGCGATGGAGGGTCTGCACGACCGCGGCGACATCACCGCGGTTGCAGTCGGATATGCACAGCATCGGTCAAGCGCTCTGAGAACTTGATCTGAATCCGGCAGACCCACGTCGCGCTCGGCTTTCGCCATCCGGTGACCCAGCTCAGTCGGGCGCACGGCGTGTGGTCGGTGTCCGCGGCGGCTGCGGCACTTCTGGCCACGCATCGGGATCCCGCGACGAGACGGCAGTTGCGCCCCGGCGGCGGTGCTGCAGGACATCCGACCGATACCAGCCAACCGCGGGCAGTTGTGGCCGCTCCGGGACGGTCCAAGCGCGCCTTCCTGCAAACGCCTCGGTTTGCAGGAAGAACGCGATACGGGAGCGACGGGACTCGAACCCGCGACCTCCGACGTGACAGGCCGGCGCTCTAACCAACTGAGCTACGCCCCCGAGGACGAACCTCAGTATGGCAAGCCTAGGACGGTCCAAGCGGCGCGGTCGGGGGATCCGCCGCCCGAGGGCCGCGCAACTTCTCGATCCGCGGTGGGTTCGAGCGGATGCAGTTGGCCATCGGATCCCATGCTCCAACCCGGCCGTGAGCGTGGGCCGCGAGGGCCGGCGGCGGGGACCCAGGCGGGTCCTCGTCGCGTTTAAGGGCTTGAAGGGCCGGGTGGCGCGCCGTCGCGGTCCGGGGAAGCCGAGCCGTTGATCAGGCGACCCATGACGCTGCGGAAGAACGCCTCGTAGCGAGCCGGGGAGAGTCCCTGCGGATCGGTGAGCACGCCGCGGCCGGCCTCCTCGGCGAGGGTCATGATCGAGCGGGCGGCGAGCTCGACGTCCAGGTCGTCGGCGCCGTCGCGGACCGTCGAGCGCACGAGCATCGCGAGACGTTCCAGGATCAGCGCGCGATTGGACTCGACGTGCTCACGGACGATCGCGGGGGTCCCGTCGAGGGGCAGCAGGATGATCCGCCAGGTCGAGGGGCGGCTGTCGACCGCCTCCAGGAAGCGCCGGACCCCCGATGCGAGCAGCGCCGGCGCGTCCGCCGAGCCCGTGAGCTCAGGACCCGGGACGACCTGGGCGACCTGAGCGAGCGCGATCTGCTCCTCCCGGGCGATCAGCGCCTGCAGCAACGCGCCGAGGTTGGGGAAATGGTCGTAGATGACGGGTCTCGTCACCCCCGCCCGACGCGCGATCGCCTCGATCGACACCCCCGCGTACCCCTGTTCGACGATCACGCTCAGCGCGGCGTCGACGAGCTGTTCGCGGCGCTGCGACGGCGCCATCCGAGGCGCGTAGCGCCGACGGCTCCGTGTTCGCGTGGCGGCATCCGAGCGACGGGGTCCCATCCGGTGCCGGGCACATTACCGATCGGGGGAGCTCGCCTACGGTCACGTAGCTTCTCCCCCGACGGTCGACATCGCGGTAGCGTCGGAGGCCCATGACGATCCCGGTCATCGACGGTCACAACGACGCGCTCACCGCCGAGTGGCATGACCGGTTGACCGAGCGCCGGACCACCGGTCACCTGGATCTCCCGCGGATGCTTGAGGCCGGAGTGCGGGCGGCGTTCTTCGCGGTCTGGGCGGCATCCGCGCCGCCGAACACCGAGACCGGGGACCCGCCCCAGCCCGACGCTCACGGCGGCGAGCGCTTTGACCTGCCGGCGCCGGTCCCGTTCCCCGTGGCGGCCGCCGTCGCCACGCGCGCCGCCGGGCGCCTGCTCGCCCTCGAGCGCGCGGGCGCGGTCCGCGTCGCCCGCGGGGTGTCCGACCTCGATCTCGCCCACGACGGAGCGGGTCCGCCGGCCGCGATCCTGCACCTCGAGGGCGCGGAGGCGATCGATCCGGGCCTTGAGTCACTCGAGCTCTGGCATGCGGCCGGACTGCGTTCGATCGGACCCGTCTGGAGTCGCCCGACCGCCTTCGGTCACGGGGTGCCGTTCACGGCGCCGGCGACGCCGGACACCGGACCGGGACTCACCGCGGCCGGTCATGCGCTCGTGCGTCGCTGCGCGCAGCTCGGGATCATGGTCGACCTCGCGCATCTCAACGAGGCGGGCTTCTGGGATGTGGCGGGCGCCGACCCCGGCCCGCTCGTGAGCAGCCACACGGCCGCGCACGCGCTCTGCCGCTCGCCGCGCAACCTCACCGACGACCAGATCGACGCGGTCGGCGCCAGCGACGGACTGGTCGGGATCGTCTACGGCGTGCGCTTCCTCCGGGAGGACCTCGCAACTGACCCCGACACGCCGGTGTCGCTCATCGCCCGCCACGCGGCCCACGTCGCCGAGCGGATCGGCGCCGAGCATGTCGCGCTCGGATCGGACTTCGACGGGACGGTCATCCCGGACGCGCTCGGCGACGTCAGCGGAGTGCCGGTCGTGCTGCAGGCGCTCCGTGACATCGGCTTCAGCGAGGCGGAGGTGCGAGGGATCGCGTGGGGGAACTGGCGACGGGTTCTGGAGCGCTGGTGGCGTTGAGCCGAGCGTCGGACGCCGACCCGCCCCGCGGCTCGCAGTAGGCGCAGCGACTCCAGTCAAACGGGGACGGCAGCAGTCGCAGTCGCCGGTCGTTGTC